>NZ_JBFUHU010000397.1:0-2882 GCF_056402235.1 Cellulomonas sp. P4_B5_2 | reverse complement strand
GGACCTGGCCGGGCTCGCGCGGATCGAGGATCGACGCGTTGTGGCAGTAGGTGCACCGCCACGGGCAGCCCTGCAGGAAGACGGTCGCGACGAGCTTTCCCGGCCAGTCGCACGACGACAGCGGGACCAGACCGGCGACGGCGATCTCCTTCACACGAGCGCCGGCTCTCGGAACGGCGTGCGCTCGGCGTGCTCGCCCTGCTTGCCGATGTTGAACGAGCTCACCGGCCGGTGGTAGCCCATGACGCGGGTCCACACCTCGCACGTCATCCCGCACGTGGTGCACGTCTGGTGCTCGCCCGCGAGGTACCCGTGGTTCGGGCAGATCGAGAACGTCGGCGTCACCGTCAGGTACGGCAGGCGGAAGGTCGACAGCGCGCGCTTGACCAGCTCGCGGCAGGCGTCGGCGGTGGAGAGCCGCTCGGCCATGTAGAGGTGCAGCACCGTGCCGCCCGTGTACTTGGTCTGCAGCTCGTCCTGGCGGGTCAGCGCCTCGAACGGGTCGTCGGTGAACCCGACCGGCAGCTGCGAGGAGTTCGTGTAGTACGGGTGGCTGTCGGTTCCGGCCTGCAGGATCCCGGGGAACCGGCGGCGGTCCTCCTTGGCGAACCGGTAGGTGGCGCCCTCCGCGGGCGTCGCCTCCAGGTTGTAGAGGTGCCCGGTCGCCTCCTGCAGCTCCACCATCCGCGTGCGGACGTGGTCGAGCAGGCGGATGACCAGCTCGTGGCCGCGAGGGTCGACGATGCCGTACTCGTCGCCCGTGAAGTTCCGGACCATCTCGTGCAGGCCGTTGACGCCGATCGTCGAGAAATGGTTCTCGAGGGTGCCGAGGTAGCGGCGGGTGTACGGGAACAGGCCGTCGTCGATCAGGCGCTGGATGAGCTCGCGCTTGAGCTCCAGGGACGTGCACGCCAGGTCGATCAGGCGGTCGAGCTGCGCGAGCAGGCCGGCCTCGTCGCCCTTGTGCACGTAGCCGAGCCGGCCGCAGTTGATGGTCACGACGCCGATGGAGCCGGTCTGCTCCGCCGAGCCGAACAGGCCGTTGCCCCGCTTGAGCAGCTCGCGCAGGTCCAGCTGCAGCCGGCAGCACATCGAGCGGACGTCGCCGGGGTTCAGCTCGGAGTTGAGGAAGTTCTGGAAGTACGGCAGTCCGTACTTGGCGGTCATCGCGAACAGCGCCTCGGCGTTCTCGCTGTCCCAGTCGAAGTCCTTCGTGATGTTGTACGTGGGGATCGGGAACGTGAACACGCGGCCCGACGCGTCCCCCGTGGTCATGATCTCGATGTACGCGCGGTTGATCATGTCCATCTCGACCTGCAGGTCGCCGTACGTGAAGTCGCACGGCTGCTCGGCGACGAACGGGACCTCGTCGCGCAGGTCGTCCGGGCACACCCAGTCGAACGTGAGGTTGGTGAACGGCGTCTGCGTGCCCCACCGCGACGGCACGTTGAGGTTGTAGACCAGCTCCTGGATGCACTGGAGCACCTGCGCGTAGGTCAGGCCGTCGAGCCGCACGTACGGCGCGAGGTAGGTGTCGAACGAGCTGAACGCCTGCGCTCCCGCCCACTCGTTCTGCATGGTGCCCAGGAAGTTGACGATCTGGCCGACCGCGGCGCTGAAGTGGCGCGGCGGGCGCGCGTCGACCTTGCCCGGGACGCCGTTGAGGCCCTCCTGGAGCAGGTTCCGCAGCGACCAGCCGGCGCAGTAGCCGGAGAGCATGTCGAGGTCGTGCACGTGGATGTCGCCCTCGCGGTGCGCCGTGCCGACCTCGGGCGGGTAGACGTGGCTGAGCCAGTAGTTGGCGACGACCTTGCCGCTCGTCTGCAGGATCAGACCGCCCAGCGAGTAGCCCTGGTTCGCGTTGGCGGACACGCGCCAGTCACTGCGGTCGAGGTACTCCTCGATCGACGAACCGACGTCCACGACGACCTTCTCCGACATGCCCTGCTCCCGACTCCACGATGAGGCGCCTCCGACCGCCACCACAACATGCTGTGGTCGAGGTGGTCGTTGAGGACTAGATGTAGAGATTTCTATGCCCGCGGCCGGGCTCGGGGTGGGCCTTTGGTCCCAGTCGCCGGAGCGGCCCCGTGCGGTGATCGCGGTCGGCCGGGCGAAGTCTCGGCGTGTCGCTCCCGTCGGTCTCGCGTCAGCCTCTGACGAAGCGCACCGGGTCGCCGGGACGCAGCTGTCCGAGCCTGCCGTGGGCGTGCCGACGGACCACCGCGACCACCGGGTAGCCCCCCGTCACGGGGTGGTCGACGCCGAACACGACGGGCCGGCCGTCGGGCGGAACCTGCACGGCGCCGACCACCAGCCCCTCGGACGGGAGCTCGCGTCCGTCGTACTGGTGGGTCCGCCGGATGGCCGGCCCGTCGAGCCGCACGGCCACGCGGTTCGTCGCCGGCGTCACGCGGTACTCGTGCGACCCGCACAGGCGGGCCAGCGCGTCGTCGAACCAGTCGGCGTGCGGTCCCGCCACGATCGGGAGCACCAGCCGTTCCGGGCGGACCGGGGCGACGTCGACCAGCGGCCACTCCCGGGGCGCGGGTCCCACCGGCAGCACGACCCCGGCGGCCAGCGGCGCGGGCCCGAGGCCGGCCAGCTGGTCGGCGCTGCGCGACCCCAGCACGGGCGGCACGTCGATCCCGCCGCGCACGGCCACGTACGTCCGCAGCCCGAGCTCCACCGTGCCGAGCCGCAGCTCCGACCCGTCGCGCAGCTCGAGCACGGCCTCGTGCCCGACGGGCCGACCGTCGACCCACGCGGGCCCGCGCCCGCCGGTCAGCGCCACGGTCAGGTCCCCGCGGGCGCGCACCCGCAGCCCACCCAGCAGGACCTCGAGCCCGGCTGCACCCTCGTCGTTGGCGACGAGCCGGTTG
>NZ_JBFUHU010000396.1:0-2920 GCF_056402235.1 Cellulomonas sp. P4_B5_2 | reverse complement strand
CCTCAGTGCGTCCCGCCCCACCACGCCACCCCTGCCCAGCCCGCCCCACCTGAGGGTGCGGGTCCGGATGCGCGAGATCGTGGGATTGGCACGACGTCGACGGTTCGCACCCTCGATCTCGCACCGGACCCACGATCTCGCGCCGGCGGCGTGGGTTGCGCCGGTGCGGTGGCGCTGGCGGAGCTACTGGCGGTAGCTGGAGAGGAAGTTGCCCATCCGCTCGATCGCCTCCGCCAGGACCCGGGCCTCCGGGAGCGTGACGATGCGCAGGTGGTCCGGGGTGGGCCAGTTGAAGCCGGTGCCCTGGACCAGCAGGATGTGCTCGCTCACCAGCAGGTCGTAGACCAGGCGGGCGTCGTCGCGGATCTCGTGGACGTCCGGGTCCAGGCGCGGGAACAGGTAGAGGGCGCCGTCGGGGCGGACGCAGTCGACGCCGGGGATCGAGGTCAGCCCGCGGTACGCCACGTCGCGCTGCTCGTGCAGCCGGCCTCCGGGCGCGATGAGGGCGTCGATGCTCTGGATCCCGCCGAGGGCGGCCTGGACCGCGTGCTGGGCGGGGACGTTCGGGCACAGGCGGGTGGACGCGAGCAGGGTGATGCCCTCGAGGAACCCGGTGGCGTGCTCGCGTGGGCCGGTGACGACCAGCCAGCCGGACCGGTACCCGGCCACGCGGTACGTCTTGGACAGGCCGTTGAACGTCAGGCAGAGCAGGTCCGGGGCGACCGTCGCCATCGGGATGTGCTGCGCGCCGTCGAAGAGGATGCGGTCGTAGATCTCGTCGGCGAGCAGCAGGAGGCTGTGCTCCCGGGCGATCGCCGCGATGCCCTCCAGCACGGTGCGCGAGTAGACCGCGCCGGTCGGGTTGTTCGGGTTGATGACGACGATCGCCTTGGTCCGCGGGGTGACCAGGGAGCGCAGGTGCTCCAGGTCGGGCTCCCAGCCGGCGGACTCGTCGCAGCGGTAGTGCACGGGCACGCCGTCGGACAGCGAGGTCATCGCGGTCCACAGGGGGTAGTCGGGGGAGGGGATGAGCACCTCGTCGCCCTCGTCGAGCAGGGCCTGCATGACCATCGTGATGAGCTCGGACACGCCGTTGCCCAGGTAGACGTCGTCGACGTCGATCTCGGGGAAGCCGGGCTCGGTCTCGTACCGGGTGACCACCGCGCGGCGGGCACTGAGGATGCCGCGCGAGTCGGTGTACCCGTGCGCGTGGGGGATGGCGGCGATCACGTCGCGGACGATCTGGTGCGGCGCCTCGAACCCGAACGCGGCCGGGTTGCCGGTGTTGAGCCGCAGGATCGTGTGGCCCTCGGCCTCGAGCCGGACGACCTCGTCCAGGGCCGACCCCCGGATCTCGTAGAGCACGTTCTTGAGCTTCGACGACTGGTCCAGCGGGCGCAGGTGCGGCATCTATCGAGCGTATCGCCGGCTCGTGACTGAACCGGGACCGGTCCGAAACAGACCGTTTACGGGGGCTCGTCGCTGCCCGAAACACCCCGTCCCTAGGTTCGTCACCCATGGGCACAGGGATGTATACAGCACGGGACACAGCGCGGTGTCACGCACTGCCCCAGCCCGAGTCCGGATCTGCCCGTGAGCTCTTCCCCAGCGAAAGGCCCCTCCGTTGACCAGATCTCGCACGCGCGCACTCGCCCTCCCGGCGGCCGCCCTGGCCGTCGCCCTCGGCGTCGCCGGCTGTGGCGCCCGCACCTCCGACGACCCCGGGGCGGACGGCTCGGCGTCCTCGTCCTCGTGCGTCGACACSTCCGGCGACACCGTCAAGATCGGCTYSCTCAACTCKCTSTCSGGCACCATGGCGATCTCCGAGCAGACCGTCCGCGACTCCCTCGACCTGGCCGCCGAGGAGATCAACGCCGACGGCGGGGTCCTGGGCAAGCAGCTCGAGATCGTCGCGGAGGACGGGGCCTCGGAGCCGACCGTCTTCGCGGAGAAGGCCGAGAAGCTCATCTCGTCCGACTGCGTCGCCGCGGTGTTCGGCGGCTGGACGTCCTCGTCGCGCAAGGCCATGCTCCCCGTCTTCGAGGCCAAGGACTCGCTGCTGTTCTACCCCGTCCAGTACGAGGGCCTGGAGGCGTCGCCCAACATCTTCTACACGGGCGCGACGACCAACCAGCAGATCCTACCCGGGATGGACTACCTCAAGGAGCAGGGCAAGTCGAAGATCTTCCTGGTCGGCTCCGACTACGTGTTCCCACGCACGGCCAACAAGGAGATCATCGCGTGGGCCGGCGCCAACGACGTCGAGATCGTCGGCGAGGAGTACGCCCCGCTCGGGCACACCGACTTCGCGACGATCGTGAACAAGCTCAAGGGCTCCGGCGCGGACGCAGTGTTCAACACGCTGAACGGTGACTCCAACGTCGCGTTCTTCAAGGAGTACAAGAACGTCGGCCTGGCCGCCGACACGCTTCCCGTCGTCTCGGTGTCCATCGCCGAGGAGGAGGTCGGGGGCATCGGCATCGACAACATCGTCGGCCAGCTCACCGCGTGGAACTACTACCAGACGGTCGACAGCCCGGAGAACGCGACGTTCGTCGAGGCGTTCAAGGCCAAGTTCGGCGACGAGCGCGTGACGTCCGACCCGATGGAGGCCGCGTACACGTCGCTCTACCTGTGGAAGGGCATGGTCGAGAAGGCCGAGTCGTTCGACGTCGCGGACATCCAGGAGGCGGCCGGCGGCGTGACGTTCGACGCCCCCGAGGGCACAGTGACCGTGAACGGCGACAACCACCACATCGCCAAGACCGCGCTCATCGGCAAGATCGGCCCCGACGGGCTCATCTACACCGAGTGGTCGTCGGACGGCCCCATCGAGCCGGACCCGTTCCTCGAGGGCTACGACTGGGCCGAGGGCCTGTCCTGACCCACCCCTGACGCGGTGGCCCGGCGGCTCCTCTGG
>NZ_JBFUHU010000395.1:0-2939 GCF_056402235.1 Cellulomonas sp. P4_B5_2 | reverse complement strand
GCCCGGCCCTCCTCGTCGCGGCCCGCCGCGTCCCGTCCGGCCACCCGGGGAGCCCCGACGCCGCCGCGCGGCACGCCCCGCGCGGAGCGGGTGCAGGTGCGCGTGCCCCGGCTGTTCACGGTGCGCGCGATGGTGTTCTCCTGCGTGCTCCTGCTGGCCTTCGTGCTGGTCTACCCGACCCTGCACTCCTACCTGCAGCAGCGCGTCGAGGTGGACCAGCTGCGCAGCCAGGTCGAGGCGGCCCGGCAGCGCAACGACGACCTCCAGGCCGACCTGCGACGCTGGGACGACCCCGCGTACGTGACGGCACAGGCGCGGGAGCGGCTCTCGTTCGTGCTGCCGGGGGAGAAGGCGTTCCGCGTCGTCGACCCCGAGACCGTCCCCGACGCCCCGCCCGCCACCGACGGCTCTGCGCCGGTGCTCGACGCGGGCTCGACGCTGCCCTGGTACGCGAACGTCTGGGAGTCGGTCGAGGTGGCGGGTCAGACGCCGGTCGCGGGCGACAATGGGACGCCCGCTGCGCCCGCAGGCGGCTGACCCACCCGCACGAACGGACCTCTCAGTGCCTCCCTCCTTCGATGCCGTGTCCGACCAGGACCTCGCCGTCCTCGCCGAGCAGCTGGGCCGCCCTCCGCGCGGCGTCGTCGGCATCGCCGCGCGCTGCGTCTGCGGACGTCCCCTGGTGGTCCGCACCGCCCCGCGGCTGGACGACGGCACCCCCTTCCCGACGACGTACTACCTCACCTGCCCGCCCGCGGTCGCGGCCGTGAGCACGCTCGAGGCCGGCGGTCTCATGAAGGAGCTCACGGCCCGGCTGGGGGAGGACGAGGAGCTGGCGGCGGCCTATCGTCGCGCCCACGACGCCTACCTGGTGGACCGCGAGGCGCTCGGGCACGTGGAGGAGATCGCCGGCATCTCGGCCGGGGGGATGCCGACGCGCGTGAAGTGCCTGCACGTCCTGGTGGGGCACGCGCTCGCTGCAGGCCCGGGGGTCAACCCGATCGGCGACGAGGCACTGGCCCTGATCCGCGACGAGTGGCGCCCTGACCGCTGCACCTGCTGACCGGTGCGAGGATGGTCCGCGTGACGCGTGTGGCTGCCATCGACTGCGGGACCAACTCGATCCGACTCCTCGTCGCCGACGTGGATCCCGACGCCGGGACGCTGGTGGACCTGGACCGTCGCATGGAGGTCGTCCGCCTGGGTCAGGGGGTCGACCGGACCGGGCGCATCGCCCCCGAGGCCCTCGAGCGCACGCTCGACGCGGCCCGCCGGTACAACGACGTGTGCACCGAGCTGGGCGTCGAGGCGATCCGGTTCGTCGCCACGTCGGCGTCGCGCGACGCCGAGAACCGCGCGGACTTCGTCGCCGGCGTGCACGCGGCGCTCGGCGTCGAGCCCGAGGTCGTCGACGGGCAGGAGGAGGCCGAGCTCTCGTTCCGTGGGGCCACCGGCGTGCTCGGCGCGAGGCACCCGGGACCGTTCCTCGTCGTCGATCTCGGCGGCGGCTCGACCGAGCTGGTGCTGGGCACCACCGCGCCCGAGGCGGCCTACTCGATGGACGTCGGCTGCGTGCGGATGACCGAGCGCCACCTGCGCAGCGACCCGCCGACCGCCGCGGAGATCGCCGCCGCGCACGCCGACGTCGCCGCGGCGCTGGACACGGCGTCGGCCGTCGTGCCGCTCGGCAAGACGGTCACGCTCGTCGGCCTGGCCGGGACGGTCACCACGGTCACCGCGCACGGGCTGGGCCTGCCCGCCTACGACCCCGCGGTCATCGACGGGTCGGTGCTGCCGGTGGACGTGGTGCTCGCCGCGTGCGACGACCTGCTGACCCGGTCCCGGGCGGAGCGTGCGTCCCTCGGGTTCATGCACCCCGGTCGCGTCGACGTGATCGGCGCCGGCGCGCTGGTCTGGGCGGACGTGGTCCGACGGGTGCGCGACGAGGTCGCCGCCGCCGGGGGACTGCTCACCGAGGTGGTCACGTCCGAGCACGACATCCTCGACGGCATCGCGTGGAGCATCGCCACCCGCTGACCGGCGCCTCCGGCAGGCCCAGGGACTGACGTCCGCACTCCCGCGTCCCCCAACCCGCACGAGCGCGGACGCTACGAAGGCACTCGGCGGGACGTCCGCACTCCCGTGGGTTCCAGCCTGCACGAGTGCGGACGTTGCCGGGGGTGCCAGTCCGCGACACGCCTGCCGCGTTCTGGACGGTAGTGCGCACTGTGTAATAGCGTCGCGTCTGCGGGAGCCGGAGGGGGCTCCCGCACCAGCTTCCCGGCCCGGTACGGTCGATCGCCCAGGTGGGGCGCTCGGCGGCAGGGACGTCGACCGGAGGACGGATGGACACCACACAGCTGCTCAAGGGCGTGCTCGACCTCGCGGTGCTCGCGGTCGTCGCCGACGAGGACGGGTACGGGTACGACGTCGTCCGCCGGCTGCGCGCCGCGGGCATCGAGGAGGTCGGCGACGCGTCGGTGTACGGGACGCTGCGGCGGTTGTACTCGTCGGGCGCGCTGACGTCCTACGTGGTGCCCAGCGACGAGGGTCCGCACCGCAAGTACTACGGGATCAACGCCCAGGGCCGAGCGATGCTCGAGGCCCAGCGCAAGGACTGGCAGGAGTTCGCAGGCACGATGGGCCGCCTGCTCAAGACGGAGGTCGTGCGATGAGCGTGCTGGACACCACGGACGTGCTGGACGTGGCGGGGTACGCCGCAGCGGTGCGCCGGAGCCTGGTCGACCTCGGGCCGGAGCTCGTCGACGACCTCACGGACGACCTCGAGGCGGACCTGGCCGAGGCGCTGGACGACGAGCGCCACGTGGCGCACGGGCGCGGGCTGCTGGACCAGTTCGGCCCACCCGAGGCGTACGCCGCCGAGCTGCGCGCGGCCGCCGGCCTGGCACCGGCCTCGACCGGCGCGCGCCGCGTGCGGG
>NZ_JBFUHU010000394.1:0-2949 GCF_056402235.1 Cellulomonas sp. P4_B5_2 | reverse complement strand
TCGGTGGCCCGTCGCGCGACGCGCGGCACGTCGTGGCGGGCGGGGTCGCGCGCTCGGGGGTGGACGTGCTCCTGGTGGTGCTGGCCGTGCTGGGCGTGGTCCAGCTGCGCGCCCACCGGTTCGACGAGGGCGCCCCGGACCCGGTGCTCGTCCTGGCTCCCACGCTCGCCCTGGTGGCGGCCGCCGCGGTGACCCTGCGGGTCATGGCGCCGCTGGTGCGCGGTGCCGAGGTGGCTGCGCGTCGCGCGCGCGGCCTGGCCGTGCCCCTGGCCGGGTGGCAGGTGGCCCGCGGCCGCGCCACGCAGGGCGTGTTCCTCGTCGCGCTCGCGGCCGCGTCCCTGACCTTCGCGCTGGTGTTCCAGGCGACGTGGCTCGCGTCGCAGCGCGACCAGGCCGCCGCCGACGTCGGCAGCGACGTGCAGATCTCGGTCGACGGCACGCCTGACCAGGGCGCGCAGGTGGCCGCCGCAGCTGCCCCAGGGGCGGGTGTCGCCCCGACCACGCACCGCACGATCACGCTGGGCTCGCGCCCCGGGGCCGTCACGCTCGTCGCCATCGACACGAGCCGAGCCGCGCTCCTCGTCCGCGGCCGGCTGGGCGGCGCGGCCACGTGGTCGACGCTCACCGACCCGGTGCGGCCGCGGCAGGGGTCGGCAGGACTCGTCGTCTCGGGGGCGACGGTGCCGATCGAGGTGACCGGTGGCCTGGAGGGCGTCGACGGCGTGGCGCTGCCCGCCCACCTGACCCTCGTGCTCGAGGGCGCGCACGGCGAGCGTGTCGCCGCCGTCGCGCCGGACGTCGTGCTCGACGGCACCCCTCAGCCCGTGACGGTCCCGGCTCCGACGGACGCGACGTGGCGCGTCGTCGGCGTCCGCGTGGTGGTGCCGGGCGGGGTGGAGCTCGCGCAGGGCGACGAGCCGCGGCTGAGGGTCACCGTGCGCGTCCCCGGTGCGTCGTCGCACGAGGGCGACCCCTCCGCGTGGACCGCGTACGCCGGCGACAGCGCCGACGACGGGGCCCTGGCGGGCCGGCCTGTTGCCGAGGCCGGTGCCGACACCCTCGGCTTCTCGGCCCGCGTCTCGCGGTTCGAGCTCGGCTTCACGTCGGTCGAGGTCGTGGTCGCCGGGTTCGGCCCGACGGAGCTGGTGCCCGTCCTCGTCTCGGCAGTGCTGGCCGACCAGCTGGGCGTGACCGTCGGCGACGCGCTCGACCTCGGCGTCGCCTCCGTGGTGCTCCCTGCCGTGGTCGCGGGAGTGCTGCCCTACGTGCCCTCCGCCCCGGACAGCCCCGCGGTCCTCGCCGACGTCGACACCCTGTCGCGCGCCCTCCTCGAGCGCGGCGACCTGGACCCGGTGGTCGACGAGTGGTGGGTCGCGACCGACCACCCGGACCTGGTGGTCRCGGCGACCGGAGGCGTGTCCCGCACCGCCCTCGAGGACGAGCTCACCTCCGGGGCGCTGCGCGCCGCCGCGGCCGTCGCCCTGGCGCTCCTGGTGGTGGCCGCCCTCGCGCTGGCGATGGCGGGCACGGTGGCGCGCGAGCTCGCCGTCGCGCACGACCGCTCCGCCGAGACGGCACGGCTGCGCGCCCTGGGCGTCCCTCGTCGAGTCCTGTCCGCCACGGGCGCTGCTCGCCACGTGATCCTCACGGCCGTCGCCGTCGGCCTGGGCGCGCTCGCCGGCGCCGGGCTCTCGCTCGTGCTCGGACCCGCGCTGGTCACCGCGCGGCACGGCGGGGTTCCGGTTCCTGCGGCGCTCGTCGTGTGGCCCTGGGCCGCGCTGGTGGTGGTGCTGGGCGTCCTGTTCGCGGGGTGCGCGCTCGTCGGGCTGCCCCCGGCGCGCCGGGTCGCGCGACGCTCGACCGCGGCGAGCCTGCGGACAGGGAGTGCCCGATGAACCGCCGCTCCTGGCGGGAGAAGGATCGGGCGCGTCCGTGGGCCGGCGCCATCCCCGTCGACCAGGTCGCCCGGCAGGCCTGGGCGACGCGCGGACCTCTGGCGCTGGCACTGGTCGTCGTCGCGCTGGTGACGTTCCTCGCGTCCTCGGCTCCCCGCCTGCTGGACCGCGCCGCGACCGACGAGGTGCGCGCGGCCGCCGGCGACGAGGGGAGCGCGCTCGCCGTCACCGTGCGGGACGGGAGCGACGTGCGGGAGCTGCGTCTCGGCACCGCGGACGAGCTGAGCAGCACCGCGCAGCTGCTCGCGGGCAACCTGCCCGGCCCGGTGGCCGCCGCTGTCACGGAACCTGTCGCCTCGCTCGTCGGCCCCGAGCTCGCGGCGGGCAGCGTCGGGGGAGTGCCCGTGCTGCTCCGGTTCGCCTACCTCGCGGACGGGCGGGTCGGTCGCGGGACGTACGACGTCACCGACCCGGCCACCGGTGCCGTCACCTGGGTCGCCGGCGGCCCGCCCGCGACGACGATCGAGCCCGACGCCGTGCCGAGCGACGAGCCGCTGCCCGTGGAGGTCGGGCYCTCCGAGCAGGTCGCCGCCGCCCTCGGGGTGGGCGTCGGCGACGCGCTCACCGTCGTGGACCCCGACGGCGCACGCATCGCCGTGCCGGTCACCGGCGTGTTCCGACCCGTCGACGCGGCGGCGCGGGTGTGGCGAGTCGCGCCGACCGTGATCTCGCCGCGGACCGTCGGTGGACTCGCCGGCCGGGTCGCGGTGTCCGCGCTCACCAGCGCCACCTCCGTGCCCGCCGCCCGCTACGACCTGCCCGAGGACCGCCTCGTCGTGTCCTACACGTTCGACTCCGTGCCCACCACCCTCGATGCCCGGTCCGCCGACGAGACGGCGCGTGCGGTGCGCGCGCTGGTGGCCGCTCCGCGCACCCTCGGCCTCCCCGCGGCGAGCCCGACCGTCACCACGCGGCTCGACCGGTTGCTGGAGGACGCGCAGGACCGGGTCGCGGCGACGACGGCTCAGGCGGCGGTCGTGCTGTCCGGCGTCGT
>NZ_JBFUHU010000393.1:0-2966 GCF_056402235.1 Cellulomonas sp. P4_B5_2 | reverse complement strand
GGGGCCGTCGTCGTATCTCACCCCGCCCCGCGGACTCCTTCGTGGCACCCTCGACATGCACGGGGGTGCCGCAGGTCGAGGCGCGGCTCACGGGACGAGAGGGTGTGTCGATGCCGGAGCAGGTCCTCCTTCGAGGGGCGGTCGCGTTCGACCCCACCACCCACGGCTTCGCGTTCCCGAACGCGTTCGTCAACGAGGTGCTCACGCTGCCCAACGGCGCCAAGATCACGACGTCCGGCCGGTGCGGCGGGATGGCGTACGCGTCGCTCGACTACTTCCTCGCCGGGCAGCCGGTGCCCGCCTGGCGCGCCGACCTGTGGGCGCCGAGCCGCGTCCCGCCGGACTCCCACTGGCTCGCGCAGCTGTTCACCCAGCGCCTCCGGGACTCGTTCTTCACCGGGTCCGCCGCCAAGTTCGTCACCTGGTCCATGCACTCCGACGACGAGACGTGGGTGTTCAAGGGCGTCACGCGCTGGACCAAGGAGGAGGAGCTGCCGCGGCTGATGAAGTCCATCGACGCCGGCCGCCCGGTCGTCCTGGGGCTCGTCGTCGCGCGCAGCCTCGCCGCGATCGGCGACAACCACCAGGTCATCGCCTACGGGTACGAGCAGGACCGTGCGACCGGCAGGACCACTCTGCAGGTCTACGACAACAACTCGGTGGGCAAGGTCGTGACGCTCACCTCCGACCGCGACCAGCCCGACTGGACCGCGTCCAACGGCCACACGTGGCGCGGCTTCTTCCTGCAGGACTACACGCCCCGGCGGCCCCGCGTGCTCACCCGCCGCCCACCCGGCGTCAAGGACCAGGTGTCGACCGGCGACACGGTCAAGCTCTCGCACGTGTGGACGGGCCTGACCCTGCACTCCCACGACCTCCCGTACACGCACCGCGACAGCGACGGCCTGCAGCAGGTCACGTGCTTCGCGGGCTCCGACGACAACGACCGGTGGCTGCTCGTCGGAACCGCCGGGACGCCCGCCGGCACCGCGCTGCGCGACGGGTCGGTGCTCCGGCTGCGGCACGTGTCGACCGGCCGCTGGCTCCGGAGCGCAGCCGGCATCCCGTCGCCGCTGACGCGCCAGCAGCAGGTCAGTGCCGTCGACACCCCCGACGCGTCCGCCGACTGGCGAGTCGAGATCATCGACGACCGCCCCTGGACCGCGGGCGCCCGCGTCCGCCTCGTGCACGTGGCCACCGGCGCCGCGCTGCACTCCCACCGCGCCTCGGACCCCCGGCTGACCGCGGGCCAGCAGGAGGTCACCGGCTACCCGGAGCGCGACGTCAACGACTGGTGGACCGTGCTCGAGCTCAGCTGAGGACTCAGCCGACCCACACCTCGTCGAGCGTCTGCACCAGGCTGCCCACCAGCGGCGGGGCCGTCGTCGGACCGAAGGACGCGTTCATCCCGCTCTCCACCACGACGTCGTCACCCGTGACGGTCATGGTGGCGGTCGCGACGAACGGCGCTTCGACGAACCTCACCGTGATCACGTAGGTGTCCGCCGACGTCCACGTGCCGCTGACCAGCACGTCCTCGGGGTCTTTGCGTCGCAGGGTGGTGCGGGTCAGCGCCGGTTGCGCGTGCCCGACCGTGACGATCACCGTCTCCTCGCCGTGGTCGACGGTGAGGCGGTCGTGCTCGACGCCCACCTCGAGCACCGCGTTGCGGATGCCGAGGGTGTTCGGCTCGAACGTGATCGTCCGCCCGCTCAGCCGCTCGGCCGTGCGGGACGTGGGCGATCCGGCCGGTGGGTCGAGGCGCAGGCCCGCGAGCCGGTCGGCCAGCTGCGCGCGTCCCTCGTCGTCGCCGGGCAGAGGTCCGTCCGACAGCCCGGGCAGCAGGTGCTGCCAGACCAGCTCCAGCTGGTGGTGCATGTCCGCGACGCCCGACGTGGTCACCACGACGACGTCCTGCTCCGGCAGCACCACGCAGAACTGCCCGAACGCGCCGTCGCCGCGGTAGCTGTCGTGGCGTCCGCGCCAGAACTGGTAGCCGTACCCCTGCGTCCAGTCGGGGTCGGGTCCGCCGGCGTTGGACACCTGCGCGCGCGTCGCCTCGGCAACCCATCCCGCCGGCACCACCTGCTGACCGTCCCAGACGCCGCCCTGCAGGTAGAGCTGGCCGAACACCGCGACGTCCTCGGTGGTCGCGGACAGGCCGGACCCGCCGACGTCGATCCCCTCCGGCGACTGCTGCCAGATCGCGCCCTCGATCCCGAGCGGCTCGAACAGCCGCGGACCGAGGTAGTCGAGGGGCCGTTGCCCGGTGAGCCTCTGCACGATCGCCGAGAGCATGAACGTGCCCGCGGTGTTGTAGACGAAGTGCGTGCCCGGCTCGTACTGCACCGGCTGCTCCAGGAACGCCGCGACCCAGTCCTGCGCACCGGAGTCGAAGACCGCGCCGGTGGGGTCCTCGTCGTGCCCGGTCGTCATGGTCAGCAGGTCCCGTACCCGCATCCGCTGCAGGTTCGCGTCCGGCGCGGCCGGTGCCTTGTCTCCCACGTGGTCCAGCACCAGGTCATCCACCGTGAGCAGCCCGTCGGCCACGGCGAACCCGACGGCGGTCGACGTGAAGCTCTTGCTCAGCGAGTACAGCTCGTGCAGCCGGTCGGGCGCGTACGGCGCCGCCCAGCCCTCGGCGACGACCGCTCCGTGCCGCAGCACCATGAGCGAGTGGAGCTCGGGCCACCCGGCGAGCGCATCCACCAGCCGGGTGAGCGCCCGCGGGTCCACCCCCTGCTCCTCGGGTGCGGATCGGGGCAGGCGGCGGAGTCCAGGCATGACCCCACCCTGTCACCCGCCGCCGACACCTGCGCTCTGCGCGCCCCTCCCGCCGCGAGTTCGTGAGTTCCCGTCGAGCTCGTGAGCTGTAGCTCACGAACTCGTCCGGAAGTCACGAAGTCGGCGCTGCGACGAGCGGCGCGGGAACGGCGAACGCCCCGGTCCGCGAGGGACCGGGGCGT
>NZ_JBFUHU010000392.1:0-2978 GCF_056402235.1 Cellulomonas sp. P4_B5_2 | reverse complement strand
GTCCCCACGTGCCGGGCGTGCCCGCGGCTGGTCGCCTGGCGCGAGCTCGTCGGCGTCGAGAAGCGGGCAGCCTTCCGCGACGAGACGTACTGGGCGCGGCCGGTCCCCGGCTTCGGCGACCCGGCCGCGGCGGTGCTCGTCGTCGGCCTGGCCCCCGCCGCGCACGGCGCCAACCGCACGGGCCGGATGTTCACCGGCGACCGGTCGGGCGACTTCCTGTTCGCCGCGATGCACCGCACGGGCTTCGCGTCGCAGGGGACCTCGGTGTCCCGCGACGACGGCCTCACCCTGACCGACATCCGCGTGACCGCCCCGGTCCGGTGCGCCCCGCCCGCCAACGACCCGACCCCGCAGGAGCGGCGGACCTGCGGGCCGTACCTCGCGCGGGAGCTGGAGCTGGTGCGGCCGGGGGTCGTCGTGGTGCTGGGCGCGTTCGGGTGGCAGGCCCTGCTGACGACGCTCACCGAGCAGGGCTGGGCCGTCCCCCGGCCACGACCCCGGTTCGGGCACGGCGTCGAGCTGACCCTCGCCGGACCGGGTGGCGCCACGGTGGTGCTCCTCGGCTGCTTCCACGTCAGCCAGCAGAACACCTTCACCGGACGRCTSACSCCSGCCATGCTCGASGCGGTCCTGCTGCGCGCCCGGACCCTCGCGGGGTGACGTCGGGGGCTGTCGGCGGCCGGGACTAGCGTCGGCGGACATGGAGATCTCGTTCGTCGCGGGCTTCGGCCCCATCACGCGGGACGCGCACGTCGCCCGCTCGTTCTGGGGCGACGGCCTCGGCATCGCCCTCGAGGAGCCCGCGCCGGGGTACCTCACCAGCGACGACCTCGAGGGCGTCAAGGCGTTCGCCCTGTGGCCGATCGCGCAGGCGGCGCAGTCGACGTTCGGCACGCCGGACTGGCCCGCGGACCTGCCGACCCCGCAGGCCTGGATCGAGTTCGACGTCGCATCCGTCGCCGCGGTCCCCGAGGCCGTCGCGGAGCTGACCGCGAAGGGGCACCGGCTGCTGAAGGGCGCCACCGAGGAACCCTGGGGTCAGACGACGGCGCGCCTCCTCAGCCCCGAGGGCCTGCTGGTCGGCGTCACGTTCACGCCCTGGATGCACACGGGCTGAGCGGCGCGCTCACCCGAGCGAGGGGTCGGGGGCGAGGCAGAGGTAGAAGCCGGTGCCGTCGGCCAGGTCGAGGACCGAGTAGGTCTGCGCGGGACAGTCCGACCCGTCGCTCTCGAGGGTGACGAGCGTGCCCACGTACTCGTGCGCGGTCTCGCACCGCACCTGGAGTGCCTGGGCGTCGCCCGTGCCCTCGACCGTCCAGCACGAGCCGGCGATCGCCGGGCCGAGCGGAGGGAGCGACGACGCGCGCGCCACCTGCACCACACCGACGACGGCCAGCAGCGCGGCGAGCCCGGCGGCACCGAGCACGAGCGACTTGCCCGCGGCCGACCACGGGGTCCCGCCCTTGTCGACCATGACCCGGTACGACTTGCCGGCGCGAACGAAGGCGACGGCCGCCGAGATCAGCCCGCCGGTCGCGATGTAGCTGCCGCTGCTCCCCGAGACGCCGAGCTCCAGGGCACGTGCCCGGGCGATCGCGACCGCCCCGCCGACCACCATCGCGACGATGCCACCCACGAGCGACCAGGTCGTCGCCCGGCGGGCCGAGCGGACCGCACCCTCGTCGACGAGTCTCCCGAACGGAAGGGCCGTTCCGTAGGAGGTGCCCGGCTGACCCGGGGCCCCGAAGGACTGTCCGAAGGGCGCGATGGTCTGCCGCGGCGTCTCGAAGCCGGCGCCGAAGCCGAAGGTCATGGGCGTCTGCACCCCGAACCCCACCGGCTGGCCGAAGGCCGCATCGTGCGCGTAGGCCGCTGTGGGGACGGGCGCGGGAGGAGCGAGCGGACGCGTCGTCTCGGTCCATGCAGTCCCGTCGAACCACCGCTGGACGCCGGGCGTCACGCCGTCGTCGTACCAGCCTGCTGGATGCCCGCTTCCTCCGGTCACCTCACCCCTTCGGCAGATCGACCCACGAACTTGACCCGACCCTTTGTTCACTCGGCGAAGAAAGTCGGTAGGCTGCTCTCGTGATCACTGGAGATGACCTCGGCTACGTGGCGGGCATGACGTGGGGCTGGACCGGCGTGCGGGGCACGTGGGGCGGACCGGAGGCCGAGCGGTCGATGGACCTGATGGTCGAGCGGCTCGGGGTGACCTGGACGGCGGTCACGTTCGGTGCGCTGCAGGACACCGCACAGTCGACCCAGATCCACTTCCGCGAGCAGCCGACCGTCACCGACGACGAGGTCCGCTGGGCCATCCGGGCGGCCAGGGCGCGCGGCCTCAAGGTCTGCCTGAAGCCGGTGGTCAACGTCCGGAACGGGACGTGGCGCGCGCACATCAACTTCTTCGACATCGACGTCCCGCCGGAGCCCACGTGGTCCGAGTGGTTCGCCTCCTACACCGAGTTCATCGTCCACCACGCGCGCATCGCGGCCGAGGAGGGCGCCGAGATGCTCTGCGTCGGCTGCGAGATGGTGCAGACGGACCGCCGCGAGGCCGAGTGGCGTGCGCTCGTCGCGGAGGTCCGCGCGGTCTACCCCGGCCTGGTCACCTACAACTGCGACAAGTACCAGGAGGACCACGTCGGCTGGTGGGACGCGGTCGACGTCATCTCGTCCTCGGGCTACTACCCGGTCGACGACTGGGAGAACCAGCTCGACCGCATCGAGCCGGTGGTCGCCGCGCACGGCAAGCCGTTCTTCTTCATGGAGGCCGGCTGCCCCAGCCGCGTCGGCTCCCCCGCGCTGCCCAACGACTGGGCGCTCCCCGGTGCCACGTCCGAGCAGGCGCAGGTCGACTGGTACGAGGCGGCGTTCGGGGCGTGCGCGCGCCGCGACTGGGTCCGCGGCTTCATGCTCTGGGACTGGCCGGCCCGGTTGTACGACGAGGCGGACGCGGCGGCGAACGACGACTACTG
>NZ_JBFUHU010000391.1:0-2992 GCF_056402235.1 Cellulomonas sp. P4_B5_2 | reverse complement strand
GTCGACGACGGCGTGCCGCAGCGCGGGGGTGCCGTGCGTCGTCGGGTAGCCCGGCGAGTCCGCCGCGTCCGCCAGCGCCTGCTGCACGACCGCGGGCGTCGGGTCGACGGGCGTGCCGACGGAGAGGTCGACGATGCCGCCGGGGAACGCGCGGGCCACCTCACCGAACGGGGTCAGGGTGTCCCAGGGGAAGTCGGGCAGGGACCCGGTCTGCAGGCCCACGGGGCGGGATCAGTCGCCGTGCACGCGCAGCGGGAGGGTGGCGATGATCGGGTGGTCCTTCTGGATCTCACCCATCTTCGCGGCGCCACCCGGCGAGCCGAGGTCGTCGAAGAACTCGACGTTCGCCTTGTAGTACTCGGTCCACTGCTCGGGGACGTCGTCCTCGTAGTAGATCGCCTCGACCGGGCACACCGGCTCGCACGCGCCGCAGTCCACGCACTCGTCGGGGTGGATGTACAGCGACCGCTTGCCCTCGTAGATGCAGTCCACGGGACATTCCTCGATGCACGCCTTGTCCTTGACGTCCACGCAGGGCTCGGCGATCACATACGTCACGGTCGGTCCTCCACAGGCCAGGGGTCCTCTTAGTATCGCTCACATGCACATGCCCGCGACGCGCTGTCCACGGCTGGGACACGGGCGCCTCCCATGACCACCGCCGAGTGGCGCACCTGGTCACCCGGGGTCCGCGTCGTCGTCCGCCGGCTGCGCGACGACCTGCCGGCGCCGCACACCGCGCGACCTGGCGAGCACGTCCCCCAGCACACGGACGTGCTCGGGGACCTGCTCGCGGTCGACGACGACGGCGTCCTGGTGCGCACCCGACGCGGTGACGTGCGGGTCCCCGCGGCCGACATCGTGCTCACCAAGCTGGTCCCGCCCGCCCCCGTCCGCGGGCGTCGCCGGCCGACCGACGCCTAGCTACGGCGTCGCGGGCGGCGTCGCGGTGGGCGGGGCGCCACAGATGATCTTGTTCTGCGGCTTGTAGCGCCACGAGTTGGACTCGGTCTTCTCGAGCGTGCCGTTCAGGTACGTCCGACGCGTGACGGTCACCGAGAAGCCCGGGTTCCCCGCACCCTGCGCCTCGCACGTGGGCGACTGCGAGTACACGGTCGTGGGGGCGACGACGCCCGAGCGAGGGCTCGTGCTCGACTCGACCGTCCAGTACTTGGTCCCCCACACGCGGACGTAGACGCGCCCGCCCGACACCCAGGCCTGCACCAGCGCGCCGTGCGGGGTGTTGTTCTTCCAGCGCATGTCGAGCGTGCCGGTGAAGATCGTCGCCTCGCGACCCTCGGGGTACCGCGCGAACCACTCGCTGTGCGGGCGGTGCTCGATGTCCTCGAAGCCGGCCAGGTAGCCGGCGTTGTAGGTGGTCGTCGAGACCTGGCTCAGACCGCCACCCCACGCGTCGGTGTGCTCGCCGCTGACGATCGCACCGGCCTCGACGTAGCCGTGCGCCGCGTCGATCGGCCCGAGGGCCTCCGTGAGGCTGAACGTCTCGCCGGGGCGGATCAGCGTGCCGCTGATCTTGCTCGCGCCGTTGGTGATGTTGATCGTGCGCCGCGGCTCGCTGTTCAGCGGCGTGGAGAACTCCGAGACGATCTCCTTGACGCCCAGCGCCTCGAGCTCCGCCGTCGACTGGGACGGGTCGGCCTGGACCAGCTCCACGGGTGCCGTGCGGTCGCTCCCCGTGGCGGCGGTCGCCACGCCCGCGGCCAGCGCCGCAGGATCCAGGGACGTGCCCGGCGTGCCCGGGATGATCACCGGGGCGTCGTTCACGAACTCGAAGTGGGCGTCGGCTGACTGCGTCAGCAGGTCGGGCAGCTGCGCCAGGACGACGGCGGCGAGGCCCTCGCCGTTCATCTGCAGCGCCAGGTTCCCGTCCGTCGGCACGAACGAGGCGTTCGCGGCGAGGGTGGCCGCATCGAGCATCGCGGTCCGCCCCTCGACCGCCACCGACACCGGCGACGACGTGACCTTCTGCGCCGTCGCGAGGGTGGCGTCCGTCTCCGCCTGCGTGATGTCCGGCTCGACGGTCGCCGTCGGCAGCTCGATCGGCCGGGCCGCCGCCAACCAGTCGGACGCCAGCACGTCGGCCGCCGCCGACTGGTCGAGGTCCCACCCGTCCACCGCGTCCGTCGACTGCGCGGTGGCGTCGACGAACACGACGGTCCCGTCCACCGGCGCGAGGGCCAGCGACGTCCCGAGGTCGCCGATCGCCGCCGCCAGCGCGTCGTCGTCCACCGACGTGACGGGGTCCTGGGCGCCCACTCCCACGAGGTGCGCCCAGAGCCGCTGCGGCTCGGCCAGGTCCACCCCGGTCAGCGTGTCGACGGTGGCCGCGGCGTCGAACGTGAGGCCGGCGGCGGTGGGGTCGATGGTCGCCTGCACGTCGTTGGCGACGACCTCGATCGGCTGGGTCGTCGCGTCGGCGAGCTCGTCGTCCAGCCGTGCGACCGCGTCCTCGGACGGCAGGCCGCCGATGTCGACGCCCGCCACCGACGCGCCGCGCGGCACCCGGTCCGCGAACGCGTACGACGCCCCGACGTACACGGCGCCGAGCACCAGGACGATGCCCAGGACGATCAGGAGCCGCCGCGGCCAGCGCCGCTTGCCGTCCTCGGCCTCGAACACGTCGAGGGGGGACTCCTTGCGCTCCGACGTCGACTGCGGCACGGGGCCGGACGGGATGGGTCCGCCCGACGGGCGCGCGTCGGCACCTGCCCGCGCGGCCGTGCTCGGCGGCACGGGGCCCGACGGGATCGGTGCCGTCGGCGCAGGAGTGGGCGTCGGTGCGGCAGCGGTTGTCGGTGCGGCTGCGGCTGTCGGTGCGGGGGCGGCTGCCGCTGCGGCGGTTGCGGCTGTCGGTGCGGGGGCCGCTGCAGGCGCGGCGGCTGCTGCAGTCGGTGCGGCGGTGGATGCGGCAGCGGCAGCTGCGGCGGCTGCCGCAGCGGTCGTGGAGACGACCGCCGGGGCGGATCCCGCC
>NZ_JBFUHU010000390.1:0-3857 GCF_056402235.1 Cellulomonas sp. P4_B5_2 | reverse complement strand
GTCTCGAGCAGTCCGAGCAGGTAGGACCCGTAGCCGGACTTGACGAGCTTCTCGGCGCGTTCGCGCAGGGCGTCGTCGGTGAGGAAGCCGCGCCGCCAGGCGACCTCTTCGGGGGAGCCGACCTTGAGTCCTTGGCGGTGCTCGATGGTGCGGACGTAGTCGGAGGCTTCGAGCAGGGAGTCGAAGGTGCCGGTGTCCAGCCATGCGGTGCCGCGGGGCAGGACCTCGACCTGGAGGCGGCCCTGCTCGAGGTAGACGCGGTTGACGTCGGTGATCTCGTACTCGCCGCGTGCGGAGGGCTTGAGGTCGCGGGCGATGGCYACGACGTCGTTGTCGTAGAAGTACAGGCCGGGGACCGCGTAGTTGCTGCGCGGGTGGGTCGGCTTCTCCTCCAGTGAGAGGGCGCGGCCGGCGGTGTCGAACTCCACGACGCCGTAGGAGGTGGGG
Source organism: Cellulomonas sp. P4_B5_2 (assembly GCF_056402235.1). Taxonomy (NCBI): domain Bacteria; kingdom Bacillati; phylum Actinomycetota; class Actinomycetes; order Micrococcales; family Cellulomonadaceae; genus Cellulomonas; species Cellulomonas sp. P4_B5_2. The sequence continues at coordinate 3,410 of NZ_JBFUHU010000390.1, read as the reverse complement.
TCGGCCACGCGGTAGGCGAAGACTGCGCCGCCGTCGATGGTGTCGAAGCGTTGCAGGGTCGAGCCCAGGCCGGGGCCGTAGAAGATGTTGTCGCCGAGCACCAGGGCGGCCGGCTCGTTGCCGATGAAGTCCTTGCCCAGCACGAACGCCTGGGCGAGCCCGTTGGGCTCGGCCTGCACGGTGTAGGTGATGGAGATGCCGAACTGTGAGCCGTCGCCGAGCAGGCGCACGAACTGGTCGGCGTCGTGCGGGGTGGTGATGACCAGCACGTCGCGGATGCCCGCCAGGATCAGGGTCGAGAGCGGGTAGTAGATCATCGGCTTGTCGTAGACCGGGACCAGCTGCTTGCTRACGCCGAGAGTGATGGGGTGCAGTCGAGTCCCCGAACCGCCCGCCAGGATGATTCCGCGCATGGYSGSCTAGTCTGCCGTACYCGCGACCTGTTCTGTGCGCGCGCGGTCCGAACCCGGTGGTGCCCACGGCTTCTGCGCGAGCAGCACGAACTCGTTGTACGTGAACACGCGACCCACCGGGCGCGGGAACGGGAACGAGTACGTGCGCCGGACGTCCAGCCCGAGGGCGCGGGCGACGTCGGTGAGCACGTCGAACCCGCTGAACCTCACGTGCGTCGCGTCCGAGCTGTAGCCGCGTTCCTGCGGGGTGATGAGCGCGACGCGACCGCCCGGCTTCAACAGCCCGATGTAGGGCGCCAGGATCGGCTCGACCTCGTGCGGGTGCAGGTGCTCCACGAGGTGGGCGGCGAGGATGCCGTCGTAGGACTCCGGCACGGTCAGGTCCTCGCGGGCGAAGAACTCGCCGTCGGTGTAGGCGTCGAGCCCGAGGCTGCGCGCGTGGGCGATGGAGTGGGGGTTGTGGTCCACCCCGACGGAGCCCGGGGCCAGGCTGCCGAGGTTGCGGCCGAGCCCGCAGCCGACGTCGATGGTCCGCCCCAGCTCGAGCCGGCGGACGTGCGCCTGGTAGGGCGCCTGCACGTTGAGCGCCTGCTTCCACGACGCCGAGCTGTGCCGGACGAGTCGCTCGGCGTACTCCTCGCCCGCGGTCGGAGGGGTGACGCCGTCGTCCGGTCCGGCTGAGTGTGCGTCCGTCATGGCGACGATCGTGCCAGGGAGTGGACCGGTTCGGGCGTTTTGGCGCGGTCGGGACACCGGCCGCGAATCGTTCTGCCGTATCAGGCGAGCGTGTCCGGGACGCGGGTGATGCGCTCGGACGAGGTGAGCCGGGCGGTGCGGGCAGGGTCGCGGGTGAGCGCCTCGGCCAACGGTGGGTCGACGACCACGACGGAGCCGTCGGTGACGAGCACCCCGACGACCTCGGCGAGCGCGGCGGGCGACAGCGGCGCCGGCGTCGCGACGAGGAGGACCCGGGCCGGCACGGGGGAGGTGGGCTGCCCGGCCGACGACCACGTCAGCAGCGTGCCGTGGTCGACCCGGAGCGTGGCCGCCGACAGCGCAGGGTTGCCGCTCGCCGGCGTCGGGGCCCAGCCGATCGCGTCGGCGTAGGTCATCACGGCCGACGCGGCGTCGACCGCCCCGACGGGGAGCGTTCCGTCGAACCGGCGCGCCAGCGCAGGCAGGGTCACCGCGACGAGCTGGGAGGCGTCGTTGGCGTGCGCCTGCGGCCGGTCCGTCACCGTGATGTCGGCGGCGCTCCCGCTCTCACCCTCGTCGAGCACGACGCACGCCCCGACCCGCCATGCGGCCAGTGCCCAGACGACCGTCCGCCAGTGCACGGGCAGGTCGAGCCGTACACGGACTCCAGGCCCGGCGTCGAGCTCCTCGACCAGCAGGTTGGCGGTCTTGTTGACCCAGTTCTCCAGCACCGCACCCGAGAGCTCGACGCGCTCTCCGTCGTCCGCGTACCAGGTGATCCGGGGGCGTCCCGGCTCGCGTGTGAGCAGGCGCAACAGGTCGGCGATCGTCGTCACGGGCACCGGGTCAGCCTAGATCGACACGCCCGGCGCACACGTCTTCACCAAGTTCACCCGACAAAACCGGACAACTACCACGTCCCCGCTTGACCAACGCGAACGACACGCGTGTAATTCCTTAGAACGGATTCATGAGCGAGCACCACCCGCGGCGCACCCGAGAGAGCGTCGCACGCCGAGCCCCTGAACGAGCAGATGAACCAGCACGAGGACCGCACGGAGGCACGCATGTGGAACCTGCTCGACAACGACGAGATCTTCCCTTCGGACGCACGCAGGAGTGCACAGACGCACGCCTCGAACGTCCTGCCGATCTTCGGCGCCCTCGAGGACGAGGGCCCGATGGGGTGGCAGGAGCGCGCGCTGTGCGCCCAGACCGACCCCGAGGCGTTCTTCCCCGAGAAGGGCGGCTCGACGCGTGAGGCCAAGAAGGTGTGCACGGGATGCGACGTGCCGCGGCATGATGTCCCGAGCATGACTGACACGCTTCTGCCGGTGGACCTGCCCACCGCGACCTCCCCGACACCGGTGACGACGCCGGTGTCCGCAGTCGTCGTCACGCGCGGTCGGACCCCGTACCTCGCCACCACGCTCGCGGCCCTCGCCGCACAGACGCGCCGCCCGCTCCGGGTCCTGCTCGTCGACGTCGCCCACGCGACCGACGACTCCGTCGAGCAGCTGCTGCACAGCTCGTTCGCTGACCTCAGGGGCTCCGCGGCACCCGCGCTGCGGCTCGTGCGCGCGCCCGGCGTCCGCTCGTTCGGGCAGGCCGTCCGCCGTGGTCTCACAGCCGACGACGCCCCGCCGACCACCTGGCTCTGGCTCCTGCACGACGACAGCGCCCCCGCGGCGAACGCTCTTTCCGAGCTGGTCCGCGCGGTCGGGCACGCCCGGTCCGTCGCGGTCGCCGGCGTCAAGCAGCGCACCTGGACCGACCCGGAGCGGTTGCTCGAGGTCGGTCTGCGCTCGTCCCGCTCGGGCAGGCGGATGACCGACGTCGAGCCCGGAGAGCTGGACCAGGGGCAGCACGACGGGCGGGAGGACGTGCTGGGGGTCGGGATCGCCGGTGCGCTGGTCCGGCGCGACGCCTGGGACGACCTCGGCGGCACCGACCCGATCCTGGGCCCGTTCGGTGACGGCTTCGACCTGTCGCGGCGCGCCCGGCTGGCGGGCCACCGCGTGATCGTCGTGCCGTCGGCCGTGGTCCGCCATGCACAGGCGGGCTACCTCGGGCTGCGCTCGACCTCCGGTGACGTCGCCGGTGTGCCTGTCGACCGCGACGGCGACGGAGAGGACGACCGGGCCGATCCGCGTCGGTCGTTCGCGGCGCGCCGTCGGGCGCTCGTGCACAGCAGGCTCGTCTCCGCACCGCTCCCGCTCGTGCCGGTGGTGGTCGTCCTCGCGCTGGTCGCCGCCGTGGTGCGCTCGCTCGGCAGGCTCGCCGCGAAGCAGCCGGGGCGGC
>NZ_JBFUHU010000389.1:0-3019 GCF_056402235.1 Cellulomonas sp. P4_B5_2 | reverse complement strand
GCACAGGACGAGGGTGCGCGTGTCGACCGGTCGTCGACGCTCCGCCCAGAACGGCACCAGCACCTGCGCGACCCGTCCGGGCACGCGCGGGACGGGAACAGCACGGCCCGCCACCCAGGAGGGAGGCGGGCCGGGCAGTGCGGGCGGGGGCGTCGAGGCTCCGGAGTCGGTCATGAGCGACACGCTAGACAGCGGCGTCTGCGCACGTCACAGACTTGCGCGGGGGTCCCGTGCACGTTGTGTGCAGTGGATCGGCGTCCCTGCACAACTGACGCACAGGAACGGCTCAGCGGCGCACGGTGACCACCCGTTCGGCCGTCGACGTGCTGCCTGCCTCGTTGCTGAGCACGGCCACGAACGCGTAGGAACCAGGGGCGAGCCCGGTCACGTCGGTCCCCACGGTCTGCCCCTGCGGCGAGGCGGCCGTCAGCTCCTGCTCGTCGACCACGACCCCGTCGCGGTAGAGCGCGTAGTGCGTCGCGTTGGTGCCCCACCACAGGGTGCCAGTGATGGTGAACGATCCGTCGCCGTCGCGGTTGTCGTCGGTCAGGACCGAGCGACCTGGAGCCGCGTCCGTGACCGCGACCGTGCGCGGGCGCGACGTGCTCGTCCCGTAGGGGTTGAGCAGCTCCACCACGTAGGTGTAGCTCCCGTCGACCTTGCCGGTGACCGGGAAGGCGACGGTCTGCCGGTGCGGGGTCGTCCCGGTGAGCCACTGGGCGCCCACGAGCACCCCGTTCTCGTACAGCCGGGCGACGGTGGCGTTCTGGCCCCACCACAGGGTGGCCGTCACGGTGTAGGAGCCGTCGTGCAGGCCGGTGTCCCAGCCGTTGTCGTCGGAGAGCACGGCGACGCCCGGCTTCGCGGTGGCGACGGGGGTGCCGGAGAGGAGCACCCCGGCGCCGGCCCCGGCACGCACGATCGCCGGCACGTCCTGCACCGGGTCGAGCGTGTAGTCGTACACGTCCGCCGGGTTCCACCGGGCCGTGGGCGCGAGCGGGACGGGTGCCGTGGCGTTGAACGCCGCGACGAGGTCGGTGACCTGCCCGTTCACGGTCGAGCCGGCCTCGAGCAGCTGAGTCCCGCCCCACCGGGTGATGATCCGTCCCGGGTCCACGCCGGGCGCCAGCTCGAACGCGTTGTTCTCCGCGACGATGCTCGACTCGATACCGGCGCCCCAGTAGTACTGGAACAGCCCCTCGGTGGTCTGCGTGTAGAGGTTGTCGTAGAGGTGCACGTCGCCGAACCGCACGCGCGGGGCGCGCTGGCCGATGTCGGTCCAGTGGTTGTGGTGCAGCGTGACCCGGTGCTGGCCACGGTCCTGGAGCCGGGAGTCCGACGAGCCGATGAGCTCGGTCTTGTCGTGGTCGTCGAGCCGGTTCCAGGACACGGTCACCAGGTCGGACCCGTGCGTGATGTCCAGCAGCCCGTCGTGCACCTCGAACGGCCGCCCGTAGACGGTCGGCAGCGCGCTGTGCGGGTGGTCGCCGTCGTCGAACGTGTTGTGGTCCACCCAGACGCTGGTGGACGTCCACACCGAGACGTTGTCGTACGCGGAGTTCCAGTTGCCGGCCGCCGTGTCGGTCGGGTCCCAGACCGGGAAGCAGTCGTACGCGTCGGCGAGGTCGAGGTTCCGCACGATGACGTTGTGCGCGTCGCGGATCCGCATGCTCGCCCCGACGATCCTCGCGTCCGTGCCGACGCCGACCAGGGTGACGTTCGATCCGACGTGCTGGAGTGTCGCTGCCGCCTGCACCGCGGCCGCGGCGACGCGCGCGTCCTCGAGCGGGCCGCTCGGCTTCACACGTCCCCACGGGCCGGTCGGGTCGAAGTGCGCGACGTAGTCGGCCATCCGGAACGGTTCCCCGGTGTCCGACACGGTCACCTGCGCGGCGAAGGCGTCGCACGCGGCGGGGTCGAACGCGGTGATGGTCCCGGTGACGTACACGATGCGGGGGACCACGTTGCGGCGGGCGTCGGTCTGGCTGCCGCCGGGCTTGCCGGCGAGGGCGTCGCGCAGCTCCTGCCACGTGTCGACGACGTAGACCTCCGACGGGGAGGCGTCGGCCCCGCCTGTGGTCCCGGTGGCCACCATGGGCCTGCCGTCGGGCACGGTCGGACCCTCGTAGGAGGCCCAGCCGTCTCCGGGCGGGAGGACCTCGCGGCCGAGGTCGACGTCGGGCGGCGGGGGAGTGGCGTGAGCGGTCGTCGGCGGGAGGAGGAGGGCTCCTGCAGCAAGGGTGACGACGAGGGTGCGACGAGCTCTCATGAGACGTCCTTGTCTCCGACAGGTGGGTGAGAAACCGGTTTCCGTACCGTGTCACAGAATGTCCGGTAAGCGCAATCCCTTGCCGTCGTCTGTCAGGCTGCCGCCATGACCACCTGGCACACCCGCGGCTCGACGACCATCTACGAGAATCCCTGGATCCGCGTCCGGGAGGACGCCGTCGACCGCCCCGACGGCACGCCCGGGATCTACGGCGTGGTCGAGGTGCGCCACCCCGCGGTGTTCGTCGTCCCGCTCACCGCTGACGATGAGGTCGTCCTCGTGGAGGTCGCGCGGTACACCACCGGCGTCTCGCTCGAGGTCCCCGCCGGCGGCTCCGACGGTGAGGACCTGGAGCTGGCCGCCCGCAGGGAGCTGCGTGAGGAGACCGGTCTCGTCGCGGACACGTGGGAGCTCGTCGGCTCGATGTTCGCGCTCAACGGCATCTGCCACGCGCCGGAGCACGTGTTCCTCGCCCGCGGCCTGCGCCCGTCGGACGAGCCGACGGAGCAGGCGGTCGAGGGGATCTCGGCCGTGCGCACCGTTGCGTGGACCCGCGTGCTGGAGCTGGTCGCCGACGGGACGATCTCGGACGGCGAGACCGTCGCGGCGCTGATGTACGCCGCGATCGCCCTGGGCCGGGTCCGCTGAGCGGACCTGGTGTCAGCCGAGGAGGCCGAGCGCGCGCCCGACGATGGCGGCCATCGCCAGACCCGCGAAGGTCCAGCCGAGGATGCTGCCGGCCAGGTAGGC
>NZ_JBFUHU010000388.1:0-3024 GCF_056402235.1 Cellulomonas sp. P4_B5_2 | reverse complement strand
CTCCAGGGCGTGCTGAAGGGTCTCGTCGCCGATCGCCAGGGAGACGCCGATACCGATCGGTACCGTCTGGGACGCCTCCGCCAGCAGACTCAGGTCGCGTCGCAGCAGGGTGCCCTTGGTGAGGATGGACAGCGGTGTGCCGCTCGATGCCAGTGCCTCGATGATCCCCGGCATGAACCTGTACCGGCCCTCGACGCGTTGGTACGGGTCGGTGTTGGTCCCCAGCGCCACGTGCTCGCGTGCCCACGACGGCCGCGCGAGCTCGGCCCGCAGCACGTCGACGACGTTGGTCTTCACGACGATCTGGGTCTCGAAGTCCCGGTCGGCGTCCAGGTCCAGGTACTCGTGGGTCGGCCGGGCGAAGCAGTAGCGGCACGCATGGAGGCAGCCCCGCGTCGGGTTCACCGTCCACCGGAACGGCATCGAGGACGCCGCCGGGACCTTGTTGAGCGCGCTCTTGCACGTCACCTCATGGAACGTGACCCCGGCGAAGTCCGGTGTGCGCACGCTGCGCTGCAGTCCGGCGAGCGCCAGCCCGGGCAGCGCCGACGTCTCGTCGCTCCCCAGCTTCTGACCGTCCCATCGCATGCGTCCATGCGAACACCTGTTCGAACTGGTGTCAAGCRGGCACGACGCGCGGCCACAGGTCGGCGTCGTCGGGCATCCACGTCGCCGCGTCGGCGTCCACCTGGTCGCCGGAGCGGATGTCCTTGACCTGGTCCGCCGCCGCGTCACCGTCGCCGACGAACCACACGAACGGGATCCCCCGGCGGTCGGCGTGCCGGATCTGCTTGCCGAACTTCGCCGCGGACGGCGCCACCTCGACCGGGATGCCCCGGGCGCGCAGCGCGGTGGCGACGGCATCGGACCTGTCGCGCGCGTCCTCGGTCGACACCGCGACCAGCACCGCGCTGGGGACGGAGCGCGTGACCGTCACCAGGCCGGCGCCCAGCAGTCGCGACACGAGCCGGGACACGCCGATCGACAACCCGACGCCCGGGTAGGTGTTCGCACCGTCCGACGCGAGCGTGTCGTACCGCCCGCCCGAGCAGATCGAGCCGAGCTGCTCGTGCCCGACCAGGACGGTCTCGTAGACGGTCCCCGTGTAGTAGTCGAGCCCCCGGGCGATCTTCAGGTCGGCGACGACCACGCCGGGAGCCCGGACGGCGGCCGCGCGGATGAGCGCACCGAGCTCCGCGAGACCCTCGTCGAGGAGGTCGTTCGACTCCCCCGCCAGGGCCCGCACGCGGTCGATCACCGTCTCGTCGGAGCCGCTGATGCTCGCGAGCTCCAGGCACGCGCGCGCCTGCGCGTCGTCGGCCCCGGCCTCCGCGACCAGGAGTGCCGCGACGGCTTTGGCGCCGATCTTGTCGAGCTTGTCGATGCTCCGCAGCACGGCCTCGACGTCCGTCAGCCCCAGCCCGCGGTAGAAGCCCTCGGCGACCTTGCGGTTGTTCACCAGGATCCGGACCGGCGGCACGCCGATCTCCTGCAGCGCACCGAGCGCCTCCGCCATCACCAGCGGGACCTCGACCTCGTAGTGGTACGGCAGCGCGCCCGCGCCGACGACGTCGATGTCGGCCTGGACGAACTCGCGGAACCGCCCGTCCTGGGGCCGCTCACCCCGCCACACCTTCTGGATCTGGTAGCGGCGGAACGGGAACGCCAGGTGACCGGCGTTCTCCAGCACGTACCGCGCGAACGGGACCGTCAGGTCGAAGTGGAGCCCCAGCGTCCCGGCACGGTCCGGCTCGGCCCCCGCCTCCTCCTGCAGGCGGCGCAGCACGTAGACCTCCTTGGAGGTCTCGCCCTTGCGCAGCAGCTGGTCGAGAGGCTCGACGGCGCGCGTCTCGATGCCGACGAAACCGTGCAGCTCGAAGGTGCGGCGCAGGGCGTCGAGGACGTGCTGCTCGACGAGGCGCCCGTCGGGCAACCACTCGGGGAATCCGGACAGGGGGGTGGGTCGTGCCATGGGCCCTGATCCTTCCAGACCCCGGAGGACCTCAGAGCCGCGCGAGGTACGGGTTGCGCGCCAGCTCGGTGGCGATGTCGCTCGTCGGTCCGTGACCGGGGACGACGATCGTCCCGGGCGGCAGGGTCGCGACGACCTCGCGCAGGGTCAGCTGCATCGTCGCGTCGTCTCCGCCGGGCAGGTCCGTGCGGCCGACCGACCCCGCGAACAGGACGTCCCCCGTGAAGGCCACGGTGTCGACCAGGTAGAGCGTCGAGCCCTCCGTGTGTCCGGGGGCGTGCCGCGCGACGATGCGGAGGCTGCCGAGCTGCATGACGGTGTCGGCGGAGCGGGCGTCGTCGATGCCACCGAACGGCTCGACCCGCCGCGGGGCCGTGTAGCTCGCGGGGTCGATGCCGGTGGCGGCGATCGCCTGGGCGAGAGGTCCGGACGGGTCGTGCGACGGGCTCCCCGACGAGCCCAGGAGCCCGAGCGTGCCGAACGGGTCGGCCAGGCGGTAGGCGTCGGCGGCGTGCAGCACCACCGGCACGTCGAGGGCGTCGGACAGAGGGCCGGCATCCCACGTGTGGTCGACGTGCCCGTGCGTCGCGAGCACCGCGGCCGGCCGCAGGTCGCGGTCCGCGACGAGCTGCAGCACGGAGTCGGTGACCCCTGCCCCGGCGTCGATGACGACGCACGAGCCGTCGTCGTGGACGAGCACGCTGCAGCGCGCGCCGAAGACCGCGGAGACGACGGTGATGACCTGCATGGGAGGCACGGTATCCCCCGGCGTGTCCGGACTGTGATGTCGCCCCTCGGCGTCGCTGGTCGCCGGTGGCGCTGGCTTGCCTAGACTGTCCCGGGTTCCCTTCATGCAGTGCGGCAGGTGGACGGCCTGCCGCACCGCGCGACGTCGCGAGGAGTGTGCGTGTCCAGCAAGAGCGAGCGTGAGTACGAGCGCCGCCGGTACGAGAAGTGGCAGGAGCGCCAGGCCAAGGCCCGGGCGCGCCGCCACCGCCAGCGCGTGATCGCCGGCAGCATCGTCGCCGCGCTCGTCCTCACCACCGGAGTCG
>NZ_JBFUHU010000387.1:0-3027 GCF_056402235.1 Cellulomonas sp. P4_B5_2 | reverse complement strand
GCCCTCGCCGACGCCGGCCACGTCAAGACCGTCCACCTGAGCGATCACGTACCGCGGCGCCCCGGGCGGGCTGGCCTGATGGAACGTCCAGCCGAGCACGGCGCCGTAGAACGCCCGTGCTCCGTCGACGTCCCGCTGCTCGATGTCCACCCAGGACGTCACGCCCTGCGGGTAGGTCCGCTGCTGCTGCGTCATTTGTCCAACCTAGGCAGTACCACCCACACGCAGCGAGGCCTCGAGCAGGGTGCAGGAGAAGTCGGCGAAGTCGACCTGCCCGACGGGCTGGAAACCGGACGACTCGTAGTACGTGCGCAGCACCGGGTTGGTGGTCCGGCAGTCGAGCCGGAGCACCTCGACGCCCGCGTCCCGACCCTGTGCCGCCGCCCAGTCGAGCAGGGCGGCGCCGAGCCCGCGACCCGCGGCCCGGCGGTCGACCATGAGGCCGTGCACGTAGACGGCGGGGGTGTGGTCGTCGCCCCAGAAGTCGGGGTCGGTCCACAGGAGCCGGACCGTTCCGACGATGCCGAGCTCGTCGTCGCGGACCACGTGCCACTCGCCGGCGTCGACCTGCGCGGCGACGCGCTCGCGGGGGAGCGACCCCGGCGGCCACTGCACCGTGCCGTGCGCGGCCATCCAGTCCTCGAGGGACCGGCGCAGGGCGTGGATGGCGTCGACGTCGGCGGGGACGGCCAGGACGGGGAGCACCAGCCGACGGTACCCGTTGCAACTGACTGGTTGCTTATGCAACTCTAGAGTTGCAGGCTTCGATCGAGAGGATCTCCCATGACGACCGTCAACCCGCAGGCCGTGATCGACACCGAGAGCTACCAGGTGACGCGCACGGTGCACATCCGCGCGACGCCGGACCGGGTCTGGGCCGCACTGACGCGCGACGACCTGGTTGCGCAGTGGTTCGGGAGCACCGCGCACCTGCCGGACCTGCGCGTCGGAGGCATGGGGACGTTCGGGTTCGAGGGCTACGGCGTGTTCCCCGTCCGCATCGAGGAGTACGACGAGCCGGTGGTGTTCGCCTTCACGTGGGGATCACCGGGAGAGCCGCTGCGCGAGGACAACTCGACGCTGGTCCGGTTCACGCTCGTCGCCGACGGTGACGCCACCCTGCTGACCGTCGTCGAGTCCGGCTTCGACCTGCTCGGCCGGGACCCGCTGGTGGCGATGGAGAACAACCGCGGCGGCTGGACCGCCGAGCTCGACGAGCTGGTCGCGCTCCTCGAGGGCGCGGCATGAGCAGCGCGACGCTGGCGCCCGTGTTCGCSGCSCTCGCCGACGACACCCGGTGGCAGATCCTGCAGGAGCTGGGCCGCTCGGACCTGTCGGCCTCCGCGCTGGCCACCCGCCTGCCGGTCACCCGGCAGGCGATCGCCAAGCACCTCGGGGTGCTCGCCGAGGCGGGACTGGTCGTCCCGGTGCGGGCCGGCCGCGAGATCCGCTACCAGGCCCTGGGGTCGCGGCTGTCCGAGACCGCGCGGGCCCTGGAGGCCATCGGGGCGGAGTGGGACCGCCGGCTCGCGACGATCAAGCGCCTCGCGGAGGAGCAGCCCTGAGGGACTGACGCCTCAGGGCTCGCATCGCTAGGGTCCAGACATGGCTGCGAAGCGGCGCCGATGGTCCGACTACGTACCGATCGTCGGCGTGCTGCGCACGTACGACCGGCGCTGGCTGCGTCCCGACGTGGCCGCAGGTGTCGCGGTCGCGGCGCTGATCGTCCCCAAGAACCTCGGGTACGCGGGGATCGCGGGCATCCCGCTGCAGAACGGCCTGTACGCCGCCGCGGCCGGCGCGATCCTCTACGCGATCTTCGGCACCAGCCGGCAGATCTCCACGGGGCCCAGCTCCGGACTGGCCGCGGTGGCCGCCAGCGCGGTGCTCGCCGCGGGGCTCACGGGCACCGACGTGGCCTCGTTCGTCGCGGGGATCACGCTCGTCGCCGGCCTGGTGTTCGTGGTCCTCGCGGTGCTCAAGATGGGGTGGATCGCGCAGTTCCTCTCGCGCGCCGTCGTGACGGGCTTCCTGTTCGGCGCCGCGATCGACGTCGTCATCGGCGAGCTGCCCAAGCTCACCGGCACGAGCGCCTCGGGGGACACACCCCCGCAGGAGCTGTGGTCCTGGCTCGGCACGCTCGGCGACGTGCACCCCGCGACGGCCGTCGTCGGCGTCGTCTCGCTGGTGACGGTCTTCGGCTTGCGGCGCATCGCCCCACGCGTGCCCGGCGCGCTCGTCCTGGTGGTCGGCGGGCTCCTGGCGTCCTGGCTGCTCGACCTGGGGGAGCGCGGCGTCGCGCTGGTCGGCGACGTGCCCCGCGGACTTCCCTCGGTCGTCGTGCCCGATCCGGCCCTCATGCTCGACCACGTCGCGACCGTGGCCCTCGCCTCCGTCGCGCTCGTGATGATCGGGTTCTCGCAGACCGCGGGCGACGCCCGCACGTTCGCCGCCCGGCACCGCTACCGGGTCGACATCGACCAGGAGTCCCTCGCCCAGGGGGCCGCCAACGTGGGTGCCGGCCTGGTGCAGGGCATGCCGGTGTCCACGAGCCTGTCGGCGAGCTCGCTGAACGACCGCGCCGGAGCGCGCACCCCCGTCGCGTCGCTCACGTCGGGCGCCATGGTCCTGCTCACCCTGCTGCTGCTGGCGCCGCTGTTCTCGGGGCTGCCGACGGCGGTGCTCGGCGCGATCATCATCGAGGCCGTCGTCATGGGGATGATGGACGTGCCCGCCATGCGCAGGCTGTTCCGGGTGCAGCGGTTCGACTTCTGGATCGCGATGGTGGCGCTGGTGAGCACGCTGGTGGTCGGCGTGCTGGCCGGGGTGCTCGTCGGGATCGCGCTGTCGCTGCTGTGGCTGGTCTCGGTGACCACGCGGCCGTCGCTGCCGGTGATGGTGCGTGAGCCCGGGACGCAGGTGTTCCGCGAGGTCGACGAGCACCCGGAGGACGAGGCGGAGCCGGGCATCGCGGTGCTCCGCATCGACGGCGGCCTGTTCTTCGCCACCGCCGACGCCCTCGAGGAC
>NZ_JBFUHU010000386.1:0-3028 GCF_056402235.1 Cellulomonas sp. P4_B5_2 | reverse complement strand
CGGCGGCTTCGTCGTCACCGCCTGGAGGGAAGGGCGCCACGCTCGAGCGGCCGTCAGGGCGCAGCGCACGCCGCGCCACGCCGACGCACGCGTCCTCGCCACCGCACTCCCCGGAGGTGCCGCATGACCTGGACCAGCCGCATCCGACTGCTCGCGGGGATGATCCTCGTGCTCGTCCTCTGCGCGTTCGCCACCTATCAGCTGAACCAGACGCGCGGGGTCGCCGTGAGCGACTCCGCACAGATCCTCGCCAAGTCCTACGGCGTCGGGACGCCGTACGCGGGTCTCGTCGTCGACCAGCTCGTCGACGTCGGTGACGAGGTGAGCACGGGCGACCCCCTGTTCGTGATCGACTCGGCGACGCTGCAGTACGACGTGAAGAACGGCTTCGCGCGGACGTCGACCGAGGCGACGCAGATCGACGCCGACGGACGCCTCGTGGTCCTCGCCACGGGCGACGGGGTGATCACCGAGATCGCCTCCGAGCGCGGCACCTTCGTCCAGTCGGCCACCCAGCTGGCCACCGTGCAGCGAGCGGACACGCTCTACGTGCAGGCCGAGTACACGCTCACCCCCAAGGAGTACGCACGGGTGGCGGACGACGCCACCGTCACGGTCGTGCTGCCGAACCAGCGCGCCATCACGGTGCACGTCTCGGAGGTCAAGGTCGAGACCGTCGCGGGTGCCGCCCAGGCGGTGCTGATCCTCTCCGGCGACTCGCTCGAGGACGGGGCCCAGAACGGGCTCGTGTCCGCGGGCACGCCGGTGACCGCCGAGCTGCACCTGGAGAACGACGGGCTGGTGACGCGGACCGCGGCCGCCGTGAAGACCTACGTGGGAGGACTCTTCGGATGACGACTCGAACGACAGGACCCCTGACCGAGGTACGCCCCCCGCCCACGTCTCGCCGGCGATGGTGGGTGATCGGCCTTGCCTCAGCCGTCGTGGTCACGCTGGCCGCGGTGCTCGTCGTGGTCGCCCCCTGGTCCGACGACGACGGCGGGACCCCCGACGGTGACGGCGGTGCCGCACCCGGGTCGGCCCCGGTCTCCGACGTGAGCGGCCCGCCCGACGCGACGCCGCCGGAGGTGGACTCCGCGGCGCTCGTCGCCGCGGTCCCCACCGAGTCGGTGGCCAAGATCGATCCCGTGCGCCTCGCCCCCGGCGTAGTGCCACCCAGCAACCGCTGGTACAGCGGCCTGGTGTTCGGCGGCCAGCCGCAGCCGGTGTTCGCCGAGCCGCTGTCGTTCGGGCTCACCGACTCGGGGTTCACGCTCGGTCTGCCCGCCCCGACGGTGGACGCGAAGGTCATCATCGCGCCGCACGTCCCGGCTGTGACCGTGGACGCGGGGGCCACCTCCGCGCAGGTCAGCGCCGCGGACCCGGTGAGCGTGACGATCGACCTGCTCGATGCGTCGGGGGCGGTGCTCGGCAAGGTCGTGCTGGCGGCAGGCTCACCGTTCGTCAGCTTCACCGCGGCGCAGGACGTGACGCTGGGCTCCACCGTGACCGGCGGCGCGTTCGCGCCGGGCGACGACGGCGCGGCCACCGCGGACGCAGGTACGTCGCAGTGGGGGCTGGTCGGCGGGACGACCGACGGCGGGTCGACCACGCTGAGCGCCGGCGAGAGCGCGTCCTGGTACGCGCTGCCGCCGGAGGCCACACCGGAGGCAGCCGCCGCGCTGCGGACCGCCGCAGCCGACCCGGTCACGGGCGTCGACGTGACCTACGGCGTGGACGACGACGTCGCCCGCACCACCCTCACCTACCGCACCGCCGGGGGGGCTCCGACCGCGTACGTGCTCATGCCGCACCACCGCGTGGGCGACCAGCCGGAGCGCGCGGACTGCGGGCTCGGCGCCTACCCGAGCGTCTACGGCGACCTGGAGCTCTGCGCCGGGTCGCAGCTGTCGTCGTTCGCGCCTGCTCTTCCCGCCGCGCGCGAGCTCGACCTGGACGGCATCTCCGAGGAGCAGCGCGCGGCGATCGTCGACGCGCTGGCGGCGGACGTCGCGGCCACGCCGGCCTTCCCGTCGGACACGTACTTCGGCGGCAAGGCGCTCAACCGTGCGGCGTCGCTCGTGGTGCTCGGGGAGCAGCTGGGGGTGCCCGACGTCGTGGCGGAGCTGAAGGCCACCACGGTGGACGCGCTGACGGAGTGGGCGGAGCCGGACGGGTGCACTCGCCGTGACGCGAGGTGCGTGGTCTACGACGAGACCGCGCGCTCGGCCATCGGCCTCACCCCGTCCTTCGGGTCGGACGAGCTCAACGACCACCACTTCCACTACGGCTACATCCTCGCGGCGGCGGGTCTGCTCGCGCAGGACGACCCGGAGCTGGCGACCCGGCTCGCTCCGGTGATGAACCTGCTCGCGCAGGACATCGCCGCGGCCCTGCCGTCGGACGAGCTGCCGCAGCTGCGGTCGTTCGACCCGTACGCGGGCCACTCGTGGGCGTCGGGCACGTCCCCGTTCGCGGACGGGAACAACCAGGAGTCGTCGTCGGAGGCGGTCACCGCCTGGAACGGCCTCGGCCTGTGGGCGCTGGCCTCGGACCAGCCGGAGCTCGCGACAGAGGCCACCTGGCTGGCGTCGACCGAGGCGCTGACCGCCCGGACGTACTGGACGGCGCCGGACCTCAAGCAGTTCGAGGGCTTCGAGCACACGATGGTGTCCCTGAACTGGGGCGGGAAGCGGGACTACGCCACGTGGTTCAGCCCCGAGCCCGCCGCCATCCTCGGTATCCAGCTCATCCCGATGGGCCCGGTGCAGTCCGCCATGACCGACGGGGTGGAGCCGGAGCAGATCCGGGCCTCGGTCGAGGAGGCGACGCCAGGCGGGTACGGCGTGCAGTTCGGCGGCTACCTGCTGATGTACCGGGCGCTCGCCGGCGCGGACGACGCGGCAGCGGCCTGGCAGGAGGCGGTGAGCCTGCCGGACGTGGCGGTCGACGACGGCAGCTCGCGCTCCGCGATGCTGGCGTTCATCGCGTCCGCGCAGGCGCGCTCCGGAGGCTGACGGCAGCCTCG
>NZ_JBFUHU010000385.1:0-3043 GCF_056402235.1 Cellulomonas sp. P4_B5_2 | reverse complement strand
TTCGTCGGCGGCCCGATCGCGGGCGGGATGCTCGCGCTCGGCGCCGGCTGGGTGTTCGGCGTCCCGGCCGGCCTCGGCGTGCTCGCCCTCCTGCTCATCGCCACCCGGATCCCGGGGTCGTACAAGCACGCGGCCGCGGAGAAGCGCTCGGCGCTCACCGAGGTCCGCGAGGGCGTCGGGTTCCTGGTGCGGCACCCCGTGCTCCGCCCGCTCCTGGTGGCCGGCAGCGTGATGAACATGGCCAGCACCGGCTACTTCGCCGTGTTCGTGCTCTGGATGGTCGGCCCCGGCTCGCGCGTCGGGCTCGAGCCCGCGCACTACCCGCTGGTGATCGCCGTGCTCGCGGTGGGCGCGGTGCTCGGCTCGATCGCCGCGGAGCCGCTGGGCCGGCGCATCCCCGAGGTCCGGCTGCTGCTGGGCTGCTGGACCATCGACGCGCTGCTCATGCTGGTCCCGGTGCTCGTGCCCACGGTGCCCGCCATCGCGGTCGCCATGTTCTTCCTCGGCTTCCTCAACACCAACGGCAACGTGATCTCGCAGTCGATGCGCCAGCGGATGGTCGCGCCCGGCATGCTCGGTCGCGTGGGCGGTGCCAGCCGGACGCTCGGGTACGGGCTCATGCCGCTCGGCGCGCTCCTCGGCGGGCTCGTGGCCGAGCAGTGGGGCCTGCCCGCGGTGTTCCTCGGCGCGACCGTGGTCTGCGTCGCGGCGGTCGGCTACCCCATCGCGGTCGTCCGCCAGCGCATGGTCGACGAGCTGGTGCTGCCGGCGGTCGTCGTGGAGCCCGTCGAGGACGCGCCCCTGACCGCGGCCGTCTGAGCTCGGACATACTGGCCGCGTGCCCCGGCTGACCCCGCCCACGATCACCCCCGGCAGCATCCGCCGGCTTCCGCAACCGGTGCTGGACGCGGACGGTCTGCGACTCCGCCCGTGGCGGGCCGGCGACGAGGCGGCGGTCGTCGCGGCCTACGCGGACCCCGACATCCGACGATGGCACGCCCGGTCCATGGACGCCGACGAGGCGGCCGCCTGGGTCGCCTCGTGGTCGGGGCGGTGGGAGGGCGAGACCGGCGCCGGCTGGGCCCTGGAACGCGACGGCGACGTCGTCGGGCAGCTCAGCCTTCGGTCGTTCGAGCACGGCGACGGCCGGTCGACCGTCTCCTACTGGGTGCTCCCCCGTGCGCGCGGGCGCGGGCTCGCGACGACGGCGCTCCGCACGGTCGCCGAGTGGGCGTTCGACGCGCTCGGGCTGCACCGGATCGAGGTCGACCACTCGGTCGACAACCCGGCGTCGTGCCTCGTGGCCACCCGAGCCGGGTTCCACCTCGAGGGGACCAAGCGCGGCGACGCCCTGCACGCGGACGGCTGGCACGACATGCACCTGCACGCCCGCGTCGCGGGAGACGTCAGCTGAGCAGCTCGTGCCGGACGATCGTGGCCTCGCGGCCGGGGCCGACGCCGACCGACGAGATGCGGGCGCCCGAGATCTCCTCGAGGTGCAGCAGGTAGCGCTGCGCCGCGGCGGGCAGGTCGTCGAACTCGCGAGCCCCGGAGATGTCCTCGGTCCAGCCGTCCAGGTACTCGTAGATCGGCTTGGCGTGGTGGAAGTCGGACTGGTCGTACGGCATCTCGTCGAACCGGCGCCCCTGCACGTCGTACGCCACGGCGACGGGGATCTTCTCCCTGCCGGTGAGCACGTCGAGCTTGGTGACCACCAGGTCGGTGAGGCCGTTGACGCGGCTGGCGTAGCGGACCACGACGGCGTCGTACCAGCCGGTGCGGCGCGGCCGGCCGGTGGTGGTGCCGAACTCCCCGCCGGTCTGCCGCAGCCACTCGCCGTCGTCGTCGAGCAGCTCGGTGGGGAACGGGCCCTCGCCGACGCGGGTGGTGTACGCCTTCGCGACGGCGACCACGCGGTCGATCCGGGTGGGTCCGACGCCTGAGCCCGTGCACGCGCCGCCGGCCGTGGCCGACGAGGACGTGACGAACGGGTAGGTGCCGTGGTCGACGTCGAGCATGGTGGCCTGACCGGCCTCGAAGACCAGGGTCTTGCCGTCGTCGAGCGCGGTGTTGAGCAGCAGCGGGGTGTCCGCGACCATCGGGTGCAGCCGGTCGGCGTGGCGCAGCAGGTCCTCGACCGTCTCGTCGACAGTGATGGCCCGGCGGTTGTAGACCTTCACCAGCAGGTGGTTCTTCTGGTCGAGGGCGCCCTCGACCTTCTCCCTCAGGATCTTCTCGTCGAACAGGTCCTGCATCCGGATGCCGACGCGGTTGATCTTGTCGGAGTACGCCGGGCCGATGCCGCGACCGGTGGTGCCGATGCGGCGCTTGCCCAGGAACCGCTCGGTGACCTTGTCGAGGGTGCGGTTGTACGGCGCGATGACGTGGGCGGCCGACGAGACCTTGAGGGCGGAGGTGTCCACGCCGCGGGCCTCGAGCGCGTCGATCTCCTCGAAGAGCACCTCGATGTCGACGACCACGCCGTTGCCGATCACCGGGACGACGCCGGGCGAGAGGATCCCCGACGGCAGCAGGTGCAGGGCGTACTTCTCGCCCCCGATCACGACCGTGTGACCCGCGTTGTTGCCGCCGTTGAACTTCACGACGTAGTCGGTCCGCGAGCCGAGCTGGTCGGTCGCCTTCCCCTTGCCCTCGTCGCCCCACTGAGCTCCGAGCACCACGACGGCCGGCATCTGAATCACCACTCCCCCTGCCTACGGTGCGGACCCGTGTACCGGGGCCGGGCACCGGGCGGCAGTGACCCAGTACCTCCGAGAGGGTACCGGACCGTCAAGAAATGGTCATGTCACCGCAGGTTGGCCACCTCGTCGACCGACGTCCCGCTGTCCACGAGGAACGTCTCGCAGCGCTCGGCCTCCTCGGACTCCCCGATCGCCTCCGCGGCCTCGGCGAGGGCGAGCAGGGCGCGCAGGAACCCCTCGTTGGGGGCGTGGTCGGCGGGGATCGGTCCGCGCCCGTGCCAGCCGGCGCGGCGCAGGGCGTCGAGCCCGCGGTGGTAGCCGGTGCGCGCGTAGGCGTAGGC
>NZ_JBFUHU010000384.1:0-3119 GCF_056402235.1 Cellulomonas sp. P4_B5_2 | reverse complement strand
CCTCGGCCACGCAGCCCGTCGAGCCCGCCGCACCCGTCGAGGCCTCCACCGCGGAGCCGGCAGCCCCCGCGCCCGCTCCCGCGACCGCCGCAGCACCCGCCGCGTTCGCCGCCCCGGCACCGACCGCCACCGGCGACGATCACCTGTTCCCGGACCCGAACGCCCCGCGCAGCACCACGGTCGGCTCCCACATCCTCGGCGTGCTGGTCGGCCTGATCCTCGGACCGGTCGGCGCCGCGGTCCTGCTGATCGGCGAGGCGCAGATCCTCGACGCGCAGGTCGACGGCTGGGACGCCTCCACCGAGGTGCTCGGCATCGTGCTGGTCACGGTGGGCCTGCTGCTCCTCGGCGCGGTCCTGCTGCTCGGGCTGTGGACGCCGTCGGTCCCGATCACGGCGGGCACCGTGCTCACCCTCGCCGGCATCGTCTACCTGTACCTGCCGTCGATCGCCCGCGAGCAGACGCTCAACCTCCTCACGTCGTCGGGCTGGCGGGTCACGGTCACGCAGGTGACGGTCGCGGGCACGTCGGGGATGGTGCTCGCCGTCGGGTTCCTGCTCCTGCTGGCGGGGCTCGTGGCGGCCGCAGCGCGCCGTCGTGGGGTCCACCTCGGGGAGTTCCGCGAGCGCCACCGCGTCTGAGCGGGGGGCGTGAGCGCGCTCGTCTCCGGCTAGAGTGCGTTTCCGGACCCCGGTCCACCTGCATCGACGTCGCTGCACAGGAGGTGGTCCTCGTGACCGACACCCCGCCCGAGACCCACGAGCCCGGCCTCGAGAACCTGCTCACCGAGGACCGCCGGTTCCCCCCGACGCCCGAGTTCGCGGACCAGGCCAACGCGCAGCGCGGCCTGTACGCGTGGGCGAACGCCGACCGGCCCAGCTTCTGGGCGGAGCAGGCCCGTGAGCTGCTCAGCTGGGAGACGCCGTTCGAGGAGGTCCTCGACTGGTCGAACGCGCCGTTCGTCCGCTGGTTCGCCGACGGCACGCTGAACGCCGCGTACAACGCGGTCGACCGGCACGTCGAGGCCGGCCACGGGGACCGCGTCGCGCTGCACTTCGAGGGCGAGGGCGGCGACACCCGCACGGTCACGTACGCAGACCTGCAGCGGGAGGTGTCCAAGGCCGCGAACGCGTTCACCGCGCTGGGGGTCGGCACGGGCGACCGCGTCGCCATCTACCTGCCGCTCATCCCCGAGGCCGTCGTCACGATGCTGGCCTGCGCGCGCATCGGCGCCCCGCACTCGGTGGTGTTCGGCGGCTTCTCGGCCGAGGCGCTGAGCACCCGGATCAACGACGCCGAGGCCAAGCTCGTCGTCACCGCGGACGGGGGGTACCGGCGCGGGTCCGCCAGCGCGCTGAAGCCGGCCGTCGACGAGGCGCTGACCAAGGGCACGCCGTCGGTCCAGCACGTCCTCGTCGTGAGGCGGACCGGCCAGGACGTCGCGTGGAACGACGAGGTCGACGTGTGGTGGTCGGACGTCGTCGACACCGCGAGCGACCAGCACACACCCGTCGCGGTCGAGGCCGAGCACCCGCTGTTCATCCTGTACACGTCGGGCACCACCGGGAAGCCGAAGGGCATCTTCCACACCACGGGCGGGTACCTGACCCAGGCGGCGTACACGCACCGCAACGTCTTCGACCTCAAGCCGGAGACCGACGTCTACTGGTGCACGGCGGACATCGGCTGGATCACGGGCCACACCTACGTCGTCTACGGTCCGCTCATCAACGGCGCCACGCAGGTCATCTACGAGGGCACGCCCGACACCCCGCACCGCGGCCGCTGGTGGGAGATCATCGAGAAGTACAAGGTCTCGATCCTCTACACCGCCCCCACCGCCATCCGGACCTGCATGAAGTGGGGCTCGGAGATCCCCGGCAAGTTCGACCTGTCGAGCCTGCGCGTGCTGGGGTCGGTCGGTGAGCCGATCAACCCCGAGGCCTGGATGTGGTACCGCCGGGTGATCGGCGGCGACCGTGCGCCCATCGTCGACACCTGGTGGCAGACCGAGACCGGCGGCATCATGATCAGCCCGCTGCCGGGTGTCACCGAGACCAAGCCCGGGTCCGCGCAGGTGCCGCTGCCGGGCATCGCGGCGGACGTGGTCGACGACGACGCGCAGCCGGTGCCGAATGGGTCCGGCGGGTACCTCGTGCTCACCGAGCCGTGGCCGGCGATGCTCCGCGGGATCTGGGGTGACCCGGACCGCTACGTCGACACGTACTGGTCGCGCTTCAAGGGCCTGTACTTCGCGGGCGACGGCGCCAAGAAGGACGACGACGGCGACATCTGGCTGCTCGGCCGGGTGGACGACGTGATGAACGTGTCCGGTCACCGGCTGTCGACCACGGAGATCGAGTCGGCCCTGGTGTCGCACCCGTGGGTCGCGGAGGCCGCGGTCGTCGGTGCGGCCGACGAGACCACCGGGCAGGCGGTCGTCGCGTTCGTCATCCTGCGCGGCGACGCGGGCGGTGGCGACCAGGAGGCCGACGCCGTGCAGACCGAGCTGCGCAACCACGTGGCCAAGGAGATCGGCCCGATCGCCAAGCCTCGGCAGATCCTGGTCGTCGCGGAGCTGCCCAAGACGCGCTCCGGGAAGATCATGCGCCGCCTCCTGCGGGACGTCGCGGAGAACCGTCAGGTCGGGGACGCGACGACGCTGGCGGACTCCTCCGTGATGGACCTGATCGCGCGGGGTCTGTCCGCGCCGGGGGCGAAGCAGGAGGACTGACGGTCTCTGCCGCGGCGTTCGCCGGGCTCGTCGCGAGAGCGATGCACCCGGCGAGCGCCGCGGCGGTTCCGACGACGGCCGCAGGGTCCCACCCGTGCCGGACCACGTCCCCCAGCACGACCATGCCGACGATCCCCGGCACGATCACCTCCAGCACGGACACCGTGGCGGCGGCCGACCCCACGGGCCCGGTCTCGAGCGCCCGCAGGTAGGCGAGCGCGGCGACGACGCCCGACACGACGATGACGAGCGCGAGCGGCTGCAGGACAGTGTCGAGCAGGCCCCCCGACGCGTGCGCGGCGCGGGCGGCGATCGCCGCGGCGGAGTAGCCGAGCCCGGCGATCGTCGCGAGCAGGAGCGGGTGCCCTCGTCGGTAGGCCAGCAC
>NZ_JBFUHU010000383.1:0-4652 GCF_056402235.1 Cellulomonas sp. P4_B5_2 | reverse complement strand
TCGCGGGACAGCGGGGGATACCGCGGCGGCGACGCACGAGACGGCGGCGGCTACCGGGGCGGTGACTCCCGGGGCGGTGCGCCGAGCGGTGGCGGCTCGCGCGGTGCCACCGGTGGGGCCTCTCGCGGTGGGCCTGGTGCGCCCTCGCGCAGCGGTGCACCTCGTCCGAAGAGCGGGACCGGCTACCCGCGCAGCGGCGGGACCGGACGCCCCCGCACCGACGGCGCGTCGAGCCGGCCGAAGAAGCCGACCCGCACCCCCGAGGTGACGATCGACGTCCACGACCCCGACGGCGTGCGTCTGCAGAAGGTGCTCGCGGCGGCGGGCCTCGGCTCGCGTCGGTCCTGCGAGGACCTCATCTCGGCGGGTCGCGTGACGGTCGACGGCAACAAGGTGCTCGAGCTCGGCGTGCGCGTCGACCCGCTGACGGCCGTGATCCACGTGGACGGCATGCGCGTGCAGCTGGACTCGTCGATCATCACCATCGCGCTGAACAAGCCGAAGGGCGTCGTCTCGACGATGCACGACCCCGAGGGGCGGCCGTCGATCGGGCAGTTCGTGTCCGACCGCGAGGAGCGGCTGTTCCACGTCGGCCGGCTCGACGCGGAGACCGAGGGCCTGATCCTGCTGACCAACGACGGCGACCTGGCCAACCGGCTGTCACACCCGTCGCACGGCGTCACCAAGGTCTACCTTGTCCAGCTCGAGGGGCGCGTCACACCCTCGCTCGGCGCGCGGCTGATCAAGGGCGTGGAGCTCGAGGACGGCCTGGCCAAGGTGGACAAGTTCCAGATCGTCCAGACCACCCCGCAGGCCAGCCTGGTGGAGATCGAGCTGCACGAGGGCCGCAACCGCATCGTGCGGCGGATCTTCGACGAGGTGGGCTACCCCGTGACGCAGCTCGTCCGCACGCAGATCGGCCCGATCCGCCTGGGTGACCTCAAGCCGGGTCGCACCCGCGTGCTCTCGAAGACCGAGGTGGGCTCCCTGATGACACGGGTGGGCATGTGACGCTGGCGACGCGAGGGCCGGTGCGGATCGTCGGCACCGGCCTGCTGGGCACGTCGGTGGGACTCGCGCTCGCCACGCACGGCGTCGAGGTGGTCCTGCACGACCCCTCGCGCACAGCCCTGGCGCTGGCCCGCGACGTGGGTGCCGGACGACCGGCACGCCCGGGGGACGTCGCGCCGACGTTGATCGTCGTCGCCGCCCCGCCGGACGTCACGGCGGACGTGGTGCTCGCAGAGCTCGCGGCGTACCCGGACGCGGTCGTGACCGACGTGGCGAGCGTGAAGGGGTACGTCCTCGCGGAGCTCAAGGCGGCGGGCGCGGACCTCACGCGGTACGTCGGCTCCCACCCGATGGCCGGGCGCGAGCGGTCCGGACCGTCAGCCGCGGTGCCGGACCTGTTCCTCGGGCGGCCGTGGGTGATCGCCGACTCGGGTGCGTCGACGCCCGAGGCGGTGCTGGCCGTGCGCGCGCTCGCCGTGGACCTCGGCGCGGTGCCGGTGACGATGGACGCCGACGCGCACGACGCCGCGGTCGCGGCCGTCTCGCACGTGCCGCAGGTGGCCGCGAGCCTCGTCGCCGCGCGGCTGCGGGGGACCGACGACGCCGCGCTCGGACTCGCGGGGCAGGGCCTGCGGGACGTCACGCGTCTCGCGGCGTCGGACCCGGCACTGTGGACGTCGATCCTGGCGGCGAACGCGTCGGCCGTGCGCGACGTCCTGGTGGAGCTGCGTACCGACCTCGACACCGTGATCGACGCTCTGCGCCAGGCCGCCGCGGCGGACGGTCCGGAGACGGTCGAGCTCGGTGCGCTTGCCACGTTGGCCCAGGCGATCGCCGACGGCAACGCGGGCGTCGCGCGGATCCCCGGCAAGCACGGTGGAGCGCAGCGCACGTACGGCGTGGTCACGGTGCTGGTGCCGGACGCCCCGGGCGAGCTGGCGCGGCTGCTCACCGAGGTGGGCGAGGCGGGCGTCAACCTCGAGGACCTGCACCTCGAGCACGCGGCCGGCCGACCGGTCGGCATGGCGGAGATCTCGGTGCTGCCCGGCAGCGTGGAGCACCTCGAGGCGGAGCTGACGGCCCGCGGATGGAGACTGGTGAGTTGAGCAGGGCGATGGTCGTGGCGATCGACGGACCCTCCGGTTCCGGGAAGTCGAGCGTCTCGCGGGGCGTGGCGAGCGCGCTGGGTCTGGCGTACCTCGACACCGGGGCGATGTACCGCGCGGCGACGTGGTGGTGCCTCGAGCAGGGTGTGCCGCTCACGGACGTCGACGCGGTCGCCGCGCAGGTGCGCGCGTTGCCGTTGGTCATGGGTACCGACCCGGCTGACCCGACCGTGCACGTCGGCGGCGTCGACGTCGGCCAGGCGATCCGCGAGACCGCGATCTCGGCGGCCGTCAGCGCGGTCGCCACCAACCTGGAGGTGCGTGCCGAGCTCGGCCGGCTCCAGCGTGAGGCCATCGACGAGGCGCGCACCCGCGGTGGGATCGTCGCGGAGGGCCGGGACATCACGACGGTCGTCGCCCCCGACGCGGACGTGCGGGTGCTGCTGACCGCGAGCGAGGATGCACGGCTCGCCCGGCGCGCCCGGGACGTGCACGGCTCCGACGACGCCGCCGCCGTCGAGGCGACGCGCGACCAGGTGCTCCGGCGCGACGCCGACGACTCGACCGTGGTGCAGTTCCACGAGGCCGCGGACGGGGTGGTCACCGTCGACTCCTCGCACCTCAACTTCGACCAGACCGTGCAGGCCGTGCTCGACGTCGTCGAGTCGGTCGTCGGCACCCGCCCGTGAGCACGACCGTCGGCCCGTCCGAGAGCGGCCCGCGGTGGGCGCGCTGGATCGGCCGGTTCCTGGCGCGCATGGTCTGGAACACGCAGGTCGTGGGCTCCCACCTGGTCCCCACCGAGGGCCCGGTCCTGTTCGCCGCGAACCACACCGGCATCATCGACGGCCCGATCGTGCTGGGGGTGTCCCCCCGGCCCTCGCACATGCTGGTCAAGTCGGAGATGTTCTGGGGTCCGGTCGGCGCGGTCCTGAGGGCCGCGGGTCAGATCCCGGTGGAGCACGAGCCCTGAACAGCGCGCTCGTCGTGCTCCGCCGCGGCGGCGTGGTCGGCGTGTTCCCGGAGGGCAACCGCGGCAAGGGGGACGCGGCGAGCGCGCGGGCGGGGGTCACCTGGCTCGCCCTGAACGGTCATGCGCCGGTGGTGCCCGTGGCGGTGCTCGGCACCCGCAGGACGGGGGAGTCGGTCGGTCACGTGCCCGGTCTGCGGCGTCGGCTGGCGATCGAGTTCGGCGAGCCGCTCGTCCTGGAGCGAGCCGTGGGGACGTCCGGCCGGGTGGCGCTGGAGCAGGCCAACGAGGCGATCCGTGTCGCTCTCGCGGAGCTCGTCGACAGCGCGGTCGCCCGCACCGGCCTTGACCTGCCCACGGACGACCCGAACCGCGAGCGCACACCGCGATGACCGGGTGGGAGTGGGACCGGTCGCTGTTCGCCGGCACCGCCGCTCACTACCTCGTCGGCCGCATGCCGTACCCGCGGGAGCTGGCGGACGCATTGCGGGACGCGCTCGGCCTGGACGGCACGGGCCGCCTGCTCGACGTCGGCTGCGGGCCGGGCTCGCTGACCCTGCTGCTGGCGCCCCTGTTCGCCGCCTCGGTCGGGGTCGACCCGGACCCCGACATGCTCCGCGAGGCAGCGCGCATGCGCAGTCCTTCCACTGGATGGACCAGCCCCTGGTCGCCGACCGGGTGCGCGCGATGCTCGACGACGGCGGCGCGTGGGTGCACGTGTCCGCGATGACGCACCGCGGGGTCGACGGCGACCTCCCGCTGCCGCACCCGCGCCCACCGTGGGACCGGATCGACCGGCTCGTCGCCGACTACCTCGGCCCGGTGCGTCGTGCCGGTCGCGGAACCCTGCCGGACGGGACGCGGGGCGGCGAGGAGGACGTGATGCGCGCAGCCGGTTACCAGGGGCCAGAGCGCCTTGTCGTCGCGCGCAGCGAGGTGGTCGAGCGGACCACCGACGACGTCGTCGCCGCCGTGCTCTCGCTCTCCAGCTCCGCTCCGCACCTCTTCGGCGAGCGCCTGGGTTCGTTCGAAGGCGACCTGCGCGAGCTCCTCGGCGCAGGGCCGTTCTCTGAGCAGGCGCGCGACGTCGCGGCCGCGATCTGGCGCCCGTGACCGGGCTCTCGCGCTGGTAGTCGTCCTGCGGTCGCCGCACCTGGGACAATGGGCGCATGACTGAGCCCGATCCCACCCTTGCGCTGCCCGACGAGGCCACCGAAGCCGACCGTGAGCGGGCGCTGCGCGCAGGGCTCACCGAGTACGAGCTCGAGGACGAGGACCTTGCCCTCCTGCACGCCGGTGATGTCGGGGAGATCGGCGAGGAGCCGGTCGTCGTCTTTCCCGTGCTCGCCGTCGTCGGCCGACCGAACGTCGGCAAGTCGACGCTCGTCAACCGCATCCTGGGCCGCCGCGAGGCCGTCGTCGAGGACAAGCCGGGCGTCACGCGCGACCGCGTGAGCTACCCCGCCGACTGGTCCGGCACGCGGTTCACGCTGGTCGACACGGGCGGCTGGGAGGTCGACGTGGCCGGCATCGAGGCGCGCGTGGCCCAGCAGGCCGAGGTCGCG
>NZ_JBFUHU010000382.1:0-3149 GCF_056402235.1 Cellulomonas sp. P4_B5_2 | reverse complement strand
GGCTCGGCACCGCGACGCCGGCCCGGGCGGCCACGGCCGCGAGCGTCAGGTCGGCGAAGCCGGTGGGTCCGCCGCCGTCGACGACCGCGAGGGCGAGGTCGACGACGACGGCCCGGTCGAGGCCCGCCCTAGGCACGGGCGTCCGCGCGGACCTGGAACCGGCCGGCGGCGTCGCGGGACAGGCCGGCGAGGAACGCGAGCGTGCGCGGGGCGACGACCTCGGGGGCCTGGTTCTGGGGGTAGTGCGCGACGTCCGGGATGACGACGACCTCCCCGTCGAGCACGCTGCGCAGCCACTCGGCCTCCGCCGCGGGGTCCGGGAAGTCGGGGTCGATCGCGCCGACGAACGCGACCGCCGGCGCGACGATCTCCGGCACGCGCGCCTCGACCGGGGCGTGCGTGAGCTGGACGGTGAGGTGCCGGAAGGAGCGCAGGTGGGCGGGGTCCTTCATCGCGGCCCGCAGGTCGGCGACGTGCTCGTCGAGCCACGGTGCCTTGGTGCCGCGGTTGAGGTAGCCGCGGTAGTAGGACGCCCAGACGGACGCACCCCACGGGCGCGAGAAGAGCGCCCGCTCGAGGCCGTGCATGACCGCGACGGCGATCGCCGGCATCGGGCGCTCGCGCAGGAACGGTCCGGTCAGGACGAGGCCGGCCACGAGGTCGGGTCGCTCGGCGGCGGCCCAGCCGGCAGCCCCGGCGCCCATGGAGTTGCCGACGAGGACCGCCGGGCCGCCGAGGTGCTCGACGAGCGCGAGCGCGTCCTGGCCGGTCACGACGTCGCCGTGGGTCGAGAACGTGGTGTCGGAGTCGCCGTGGCCGCGCAGGTCCATCACGGCGACGCGGTGGCCGGTGTCGGCGAGCGGGCCGGTGAGCTCGCGCCAGGTGCTGCGCAGGTCACCCATGCCCGGGATGAGGACGACGAGCGGGCCGTCCGCGGGCCCGTCGACCGTGTAGGCGATCCGCCCCTCGGGGCGCTGCAGGTGCTGGATGGTCGTCATGGACAGAAAGCTAATGCTATTAGCCAACCGCGTCAACCCCTCGGTTCGGCGTCTGTCGGTCGAGGTTGGCAAGATGGGCGCGCACTGTCATCCACTGAAGGAGTACGTCATGTCCGCAGCGCTGCCCGAGGTCTCGGGTTCCTTCGGCCAGAAGCCGACGCTGACCTTCCCGGACGCTCCGGCGTCGGGTGAGCTCGAGGTCCTGGTCCTGTCCCGCGGCGACGGCGCCCTCGTCGAGGCCGGGGACGACCTCGAGGTGCACTACCTCGGCCAGTCCTGGCAGGGCGGGATCTTCGACAACTCGTACGACCGCGGCTCCTCGATCAGCTTCCCGATCGGCGTCGGCGCTGTCATCGCCGGGTGGGACGAGGCGCTCGTCGGCCAGCAGGTCGGGTCGCGCGTGCTCGTCTCGATCCCCTCGCACCTGGGCTACGGCGACCGCGGTGTCCCGCAGGCCGGCATCAAGGGCGGGGACACGCTGGTCTTCGTCGTCGACATCGTCGGCACCAGCAACTAGGTCACAGAGCGACGGCCCCCTCGGCCCCCGACTGAGCCCACACGTGGGGGCCGTCGCTATCCTCGGCCCGTGGCGGACGGTGTGGTGACCATCGGCGAGTTCGCTCGCCGGTCGGGGCTCTCGCTCAAGGCGTTGCGGCTGTACGACGCCCGGGGGCTGCTCGAGCCCGTGCGCGTGGACCCGGACAGCGGGTACCGCTACTACGACCTCGACCAGCTGGGCAGGGCGCACACGATCTCGCTGCTCCGGCGGCTCGAGATGCCCCTCGGGTCGATCGCCGACGTGCTCGCCGCGGAGAACGGGCAGGCGGCCACGATCCGGTCCTGGTGGGACGGGCGCCAGCGGGAGCTCACCGAGCGCGGGCCCGAGCTGGACCTGGTCCTGCACGTCCTCGGCGAGCCGGACGCACCCGCACGGAGGGGCCGGTTCGGGGTCGACGACGTCGTGGTCGAGCAGGTGGGTCCGCGGACGGTGGCGTCGGTCCGGCACCRCGTGCTGCAGGAGGACCTGGTCGCGTCGCTGACGTCGGACGTGCTCCAGCTCCGGGCGTTCCTCGACGCGGGCGGCGCCGCGTACGGGCCCGAGTTCTGGGYGCTGTTCCACGGCGCGGTGGGCTTCGACGGCGACGGGCCCATCGAGACGTGCGTGCCGTACGAGGGTGCGATCGCGCCCGCCGGTGCCGTCACGCTGCGCGAGGAGCCCGCGCAGACCCTGGCGTCCGTCCCGGTGACCGCCGCCGACTGCCGGTACCCGGAGATCATCGGCGCGTACGTCGCGCTGGAGACGTGGTTCGTGTCCCGCGGCCACGCGCACGGTGGCCCGGAGCGCGAGATCTACCCCGTGCCGTGGTCCGACGAGGGCGTGGTCGTGCGCGTCGCCCGGCCCGTCCCTTGACCCTGCCCCTGGGGCAGGCTCCAGGCTGGCGGCATGCCTGAGCTCGCCGACTACGCCACCCACAGCCGCTACTCCGACCCCGGCCGGCACGCGCCCCTGCTCGCCGCCGTGGCCACCGACCCGGGGTCGCTGCACGCGGCCGCCTGCTCCGTGGTCATCCACTACCGGGGCGCGGCGGACCAGCTGGTGCCGGGGCAGGACGCGGACATCGACCTCCGGTGGCTCTCCGACCTGCTCGACGAGTCGCAGCGGCGCTCTTCCGGCCCGCTGACCAGCGCCCGGGAGCCCGCCCAGCAGCTCGCCGGGTGCTGCCGCGACCACACGCTGGTCGCCATCGCGGTGCTGCGCGAGCACGGGATCCCCGCGCGCAGCCGCGTCGGGTTCTCCGGCTACTTCCGCCCCGGGTTCCACCACGACCACGTGGTCGGCGAGTACTGGGACGGGTCGCGCTGGGTCCGGTTCGACCCCGAGCTCGACATGGCCGAGAACTGGTTCGGGTTCGACTCGCACGACATGGCGAACGGGATCGGGGCGCCGTTCGAGACCGCGGCGGAGGTCTGGCTGGCGCACCGTCGCGACGGCCTCGACGTGGCGACCTACGGCGTCGACCCCTCGCTGCCGTTCCTGTGCGGGCCGGAGTTCGTGCGGGGGTACGTGGTCACCGAGCTCGCGCACCGCGAGCGCGACGAACTGCTGCTGTGGGACGTGTGGGGGGACACCCTGCCCGAGACGCCTACGCC
>NZ_JBFUHU010000381.1:0-5075 GCF_056402235.1 Cellulomonas sp. P4_B5_2 | reverse complement strand
TCCTCGGCCTTCGCGGAGGCGTCCGCGGCCTGGGCGACGGCGTCCGCCGAGGCCTGCTGCGCGGCGTCCGCGTCGACGACGGCCCGGTTGTAGGCCTCACCGGCCTGCTGGACCTTGAGCTCGGCGGCGTCGGTCTCGGCGCTCAGCTGCGCGAGCCGGACCTCCATCGAGGCGACGGAGCGTTCCGCGGACTTCACGGCGCCCTGCGCGCGCTGCACGTCCTGCGTGGACGGCGGCGTCGGGTCGGCCAGGGCGCTGGAGGCGCCGGCCGCGAGCAGGGCAGCGACGAGGGCGCCCGCGACGAGGGCCCTGCGCGTGCTCCTGCTGTGCTTCACCGTGGGCGCCTTTCCGGACGTCGTCGAACAGCCGAGGGCAGCCGTTCCTCGAAGGACGCTACCTGCGAAAACCCCAGGAGAGAACACCTGTCACACCAGTCCCACGAGTCACATCCATGTGCTTTGGGACGAACCGGACGCGATCCGTGCGACATCACCCGTTCGCAGCAACGGACACCCGAGAATCCACATCGTGAGACGGCTGTTCCAACGACCGGACGGATCCGCCTACCCTCGGCCCATGACCCGCCGAATGTGTCGCTGACCCAGCGCACGCTCGGCTGTGCCCGCGGGCAGGTCGCCGTCACCAGAAGACGGCCCTGACCCCGCCCGAGCCATGGCTCGACCCGTGCGCCACTCCCCCCTCCGCGGGACGGATGTCGGCTGCCCGAGACCCTCCGCGGATCCGTGCACCACAGCAGATCCATCGACAGTCCATCGACAACGGAGCGCAGCACCATGAGCAACGAGAACTGGAACTTCGAGACCCGCCAGATCCACGCCGGCCAGACGCCCGACCCGACGACGGGTGCCCGCGCGCTGCCGATCTACCAGACGACATCATTCGTCTTCCCGGATGCTCAGACGGCCGCCAAGCGGTTCGCGCTCGCCGAGCTCGGCCCCATCTACACACGCATCAACAACCCCACGCAGGAGGTCGTCGAGAACCGGATCGCCAGTCTCGAGGGCGGCGTGGGCGCGCTGCTCGTCTCGTCGGGCCAGGCGGCCGAGACGCTCGCGATCCTCAACATCGCCGAGGCAGGTGACCACATCGTCGCCAGCCCGTCCCTGTACGGCGGCACGTACAACCTGCTGCACTACACGCTGCCCAAGCTCGGCATCGAGACCACGTTCGTCACCGACCCGCACGACGCGCAGTCGTGGAAGGACGCGGTCCGCCCGAACACCAAGCTGTTCTTCGCGGAGACCATCCCCAACCCGAAGGCCGACATCCTCGACATCGAGCTCGTCGCCGGCGTCGCGCACGAGTCCGGGGTCCCGCTGATCGTCGACAACACCGTGGCGACGCCGTACCTGATCAACCCGCTGCAGTGGGGCGCGGACATCGTCGTGCACTCGGCGACCAAGTACCTGGGCGGCCACGGCTCGGCGATCGGCGGCGTGATCGTCGACGGCGGCTCGTTCGACTTCGCCCAGTACCCCGAGCGGTTCCCCAACTACAACACCCCCGACCCGTCCTACAACGGCCTGGTGTTCGCGCGGGACCTCGGTGTCGGGGGCGCGTTCGGCGTCAACCTCGCGTTCATCCTCAAGGCCCGCGTGCAGCTGCTGCGCGACCTCGGCTCGGCCATCTCGCCGTTCAACGCGTTCCTCATCGCGCAGGGCATCGAGACGCTGTCGCTGCGGATCGAGCGGCACGTGCAGAACGCCGAGAAGGTGGCCGCCTGGCTCGAGGCGCGCGACGACGTGCTCACGGTCCACTACGCGGGTCTCGAGTCGAGCCCGTGGCACGCCGCCCAGCTCAAGTACTCGCCGCGCGGCGCGGGCGCGGTGCTCGCGTTCGAGCTCGAGGGCGGCACCGAGGCCGGTCAGGCGTTCGTCTCCGCGCTCGAGCTGCGGTGGCACCCCGTGAGAGGAAGCACGTGCCCGACGTCACCCTGTCCCCCGCCCGACCGCGCACCCTCGGGTCCCGCGCGCCGCAGCCCCAGCGGCCCGTGCCCGTGAGCGCCGCGTGGCGCGACGGCGACCCCGTGGGGCGTCGGCAGTTCGCCGACCTCGGGCCGCTCAAGCTCGAGTCCGGCGGGCGCCTGCCGGCCGTCCGGCTGGCGTACGAGACGTGGGGCGAGCTGAACGAGGACGGCGCCAACGCGGTGCTCGTCCTGCACGCCCTGACCGGCGACTCGCACGTCACGGGTGAGGCGGGCGACGGTCACCCGACGCCGGGGTGGTGGTCGTCGATGGTCGGGCCGGGTGCGCCGATCGACACCGACCGCTGGTTCGTCGTCGCGCCGAACGTGCTCGGCGGCTGCCAGGGTTCGACCGGGCCGGCGTCCCCCGGACCCGACGGCCGGCCGTGGGGCAGCCGGTTCCCGCTCCTGACCGTCCGCGACCAGGTGGCCGCGGAGGTCCGGCTGAGCGACCTTCTCGGCATCGACTCATGGGCGCTCGTCATCGGCGCGTCGCTGGGCGGTCTGCGGGTGCTCGAGTGGGCCGCGAGCGCACCCGAGCGCGTGGAGTCGATCGCCGCGATCGCGACGGCGGCGCAGACGTCCGGTGACCAGATCGCCGGCTTCCACACCCAGCTGGCCGCCATCCGTGCGGACCCGCACTACCGCGACGGCGACTACTACGACGCCCCCGACGGCGAGGGTCCGCACGTCGGCCTCGGCCTGGCCCGGCAGATCGCGCACCAGACGTACCGCAGCGCCCTGGAGCTGGACGAGCGGTTCGGCCGCATCCCGCAGGGCGCGGAGGAGCCGCTGGAGGGCGGTCGGTTCGCGGTGCAGTCGTACCTGGACCACCACGGCGACAAGCTCAGCCGGCGGTTCGACGCCAACACCTACGTGGTGCTCACGCGCACGATGATCACCCACGACCTCGGCCGCGACCGCGGCGGGGTCAGCGCCGCGCTCGGCTCGATCACCGCGCGGGCCCTGGTCGTCGCCGTCGACTCCGACCGCCTGTTCCCGCCCGCGCAGTCCGAGCGGATCGCGGCCGGCATCCCGGGCGCCTCGCTGCACACGATCCACTCCGACTACGGCCACGACGGCTTCCTCATCGAGGAGGACCTGGTCGGCGCCTACGTGCGTGAGTTCCTGGAGCAGGGCGCCGAGCGCCGGTAACCGGCGTCAGGCCCCGCTCGCGGCGGCCGCCTCGTCGCTGTCCGCCACCAGGTGCCGCGAGAGCACCGCGAGCAGGATCACGGTCGGGCTCGGCAGCCGCTCGGCGCCGACGGTCATCTCCAGGCGCCGGCGCAGGAGACCGCGCGGGTGGACCTCGAGCAGAACCGCGCCGTCCGCGTCGACCCAGCGGAACGACGTGCTCAGCAGCCCGGCGGACTCCCAGCGGACCGCGCGCCCGTCCACGACGCCGGACCGCCGACCGGTCCACCCCGCCCGGCCGACCTCGGCCACGGTGTGACTGGTCACGCCGTCGCGCACCTCCATCGCTCCTCGCCGGTCACGCGTGAGGGTCCACGGCGCTCCGGCGCTGCGCACCTCGTCGRTGCGCTTCGACGGGCCGGGGGCCATCCGTGCCACGAGGCCTTGCGGCCCGACGAGCTCGACCGTGCTCCGGCGGGAGGCCGCGGGCGTCGTCGACAGGGTGGAGCCGGGATGACCGACGGAGTCCCAGGGAGCGAAGTCGACCGTCTCGGGCATCGGCCCATCTTGCCGGAGTGCTCGCGGGCGGCGAGGCGGAACGGGTGAGTTCCAGGGCGGGGATGTGCGCGGGACCCGAGGGCGGCACGATGGGGACCATGCCCTCCGGAGACCTCGTCGACGCCCGCACCGCCCTGCACGAGCAGTGGGACCGCCTGCGGTCGTGGGTCACGGACGTGGTCGACGACGACGTCGCCGACGCCCCCTCGGTCCTGGCGGGCTGGACGGTCGCCGAGCTGGTCGCGCACCTCGGACGCGCCATGGAGGCCCTCGCGGTGTGCGCCCCCCTTCCGCAGGGCACCGTGCCCCTGACGCTCGGCGAGTACCTCGGCACGTACGCGGACCGGGCCGCCGACATCGCGGAGACCACCCGCAAGCTGGCCGCCGAGATCTCCCACGACCCGCTGATCGAGGTGGACGTCCGGGCGCGGGCGGCCTTCGCGCAGCTGGACGCGCTGGGCCCGCAGGACTGCGTGGTGCAGGCACGGCGGGGACCGRTGCTGCTCAGCACGATGGCGATGTCGCGCGTGATCGAGCTCGTCGTGCACGCGGACGACCTCGCGCGGTCGGTCCCGATGGGGCCGGACCCGGTCGATCCCGACGCCCTGCGGCTCGTCGCCGACGCCCTGCTGGACATCGTCGTCGCGCGCGGCGGGTGGAGCCTGGAGGTGGCCGACGCCCGGAGGTGGGTGCGCCTGGCTGCCGGCCGTGAGCCGTACGACGTCGACGTGCTCGCCGTCGCGCTGCACCCGCGCTACACGTCGGACGGGGTCCCCGACCTCGGGCGGATGCTGCCGATCCTCTGACGGTTCACCAGAGGCGCGGCTAGTGCCGCAGCGCCTTGGTGGTCAGGCCGACCCGGCGGGCCAGCTGACCGACCGTGAGCAGGACGTCGTCCATGTCCGTGAACCTAGGGCCTTGCCGCGGGGGAACCTCAAGCGCGCGCGCTGCGGCCGATACGTTGGGCCCGTGATCGCCGCCTACGCCGCCCGCTTCTCGTCCGACGACCCCGTCAGCGGCCTCGAGGTGGGTGACCGGCCCGCCCCGGAGGCCCGCGAGAACTGGTCGGTGGTCGACGTGCGCGCCGCCGCGCTCAACCACCACGACGTCTGGACGCTGCGGGGGGTCGGCATCCGCGCCGAGCAGCTGCCGATGATCCTGGGCACCGATGCCGCGGGGGTCACCGCCGACGGGCGCGAGGTCGTGGTGCACGGGGTGATCGGCGGGGCCAGCGGGCACGGCGTGGGGGCCGACGAGCCGCGCAGCCTGCTGTCCGAGCGCTACCCCGGAACGCTCGCCGAGCAGGTCGCGGTGCCCACGTGGAACCTCGTCGACAAGCCGGCCGCGCTGTCGTTCGTCGAGGCCGCGTGCCTGCCGACCGCCTGGCTCACCGCGTACC
>NZ_JBFUHU010000380.1:0-3161 GCF_056402235.1 Cellulomonas sp. P4_B5_2 | reverse complement strand
GTCTACGCGCAGCGCTACGGGATCGCGCCCACGTCGCTGGCCATCGGCGTCGCCACCTGGACCGAGCGCACCACGCCGGACATCGCCAGCGACGACGTCGCCGCCCTCGCCTCGGTGACGCGCCAGCGGTCGGGGGAGGGCGAGCAGCACGACGCCGCCGCCCCGCGCACCGTCCGCGCACCCGTCCTCCTGCGGCCCGTCACCCTGCGCGCCCGCGGCTCGGGCGAGAGTGACTACGAGCTGGCCCTCGAGCCGTCGCTCGAGGTGAACCCGGTGCTCGCACGGGCCCTGCGGGCACGAGGCGCGCTGCTCGACCCGGGCGCGGTCGCACGCGGCACGTTCACGTCGAACGGGTTCGACCCGCGCGGGGCGCTCCAGCGGCTCACGTCGCTGGGGGAGGCCGTGCTCGACGACTTCTCCCTGAGCGAGCGCGTCGTCGTCGGCACCTTCGTCCACCCCGGCCAGATCCTGGTGGACGACCTGGACAACCTGTCCGGCACGCTCGAGCGCCACGAGGTCGTCTCCGCGCTCGCAGGGGTCGAGGAGTCCCGGACGCGGCTGCGCCGGGTGCTGCCCGTCCCGGTCCGCGGCGACCGGGACCCCGGGCACGAGCGCGGTGTCGGGGACCTCGACCCCGCGCAGCAGCACGTTCTGGACGTGGTGGCCACGGGCACGCACCTGTTCGTCGACGCCCCCGCCGGCGCGGACGTCACGGGCACGCTCGCCGCGCTCGTCGCGGATGCCGCCGCGAGCGGTCGCACCGTCCTGTACGTGCCGGGGCACCGCCGAGCGGCCACCGCACTCGCCGACCGGCTGGGTGCGCTGGGCCTGGGCGACCTGCTGCTCGACGTCGCACCCGATGCGGGGTGGCGGTCCGCGATCGCGCGACGCCTGCTCGGCGCGATGACGCTCGAGGCGCCCGCGGTCGACGCGCACGGGGTCGTGGCCCTGCGCGGCGAGCTCGTCGCCACGCGGGAACGCCTTCGGGCGTACGTGGACGCCCTGCACGCCGAGCGTGCCCCCTGGGGCGTCTCGGCGTACGACGCGCTGCAACAGCTCGCCCGGCTGACCTCCACGCGCCCGACTCCCAAGACGACCGTGCGGCTGTCGCCGGACGTGGCCCGGGTGCTCGACGCGGAGCGCCGCGCCGACCTCACGGCCGACCTGGTGCGCGCGGGTGAGCTGGGCGCGTTCCGCCTGCGGCCCACGGACACCCCCTGGTACGGCGCCGACCTGCGCACGCGTGCCGACGCCGACAACGTCGTCCGCCGGCTGGCTCGCGTGCTCGACTCCACCCTCCCGTCGCTCGTCGAGCGCACGGCGCAGGTGGCCGCCGAGACCGGTCTGACGCAGGCGACCACCGTCGTGGCGTGGGCCGAGCAGCTGACCATGCTCGACGGCGTCCGCGCAGCGCTCGACGTGTTCCAGCCGATCGTGTTCGAGCGCACCGCCGCCGACCTCGTCGCCGCCACGGCCACCAAGGAGTGGCGGGCCGAGCGCGGGATGGAGATGGGCTACTGGCTCCGCCGCCGGCTGCGCAAGCAGTCGAAGGACATGGTCCGCCCCGGCCGCCCGGTGGCCGACCTGCACGCCGGGTTGCTGGAGGTCCAGGCGCAGCGGGAGATCTGGCAGGCGCACTGCCCGTCCGGCGGCTGGCCGCGGCTGCCCGACGGCCTCGAGCACATCGAGGAGGAGTTCGCCGCGGTGCGCGCCGACCTCGACGCGCTCGACGAGGTGCTCGCGACGACCCCCGGCGGAGCCGGCCTGTCCAGCCTGCCGTTCGCGGCGCTGACCGAGCGCCTCACGCGGCTGCGCTCCGACACCGACGCCCTCTCCGACCTGCCCGACCGGACCGGTCTCCTGCACCGCCTGCGCTCGGCCGGCCTCGGCGCGCTCGTCGACGACCTGGCGACCCGCCGCATCGACCCCGCGCTCGCCCCGGCGGAGCTCGACCTGGCCTGGTGGAGCACCGTCATCGAGCAGATCCTCTCCGAGGACCCCGCGCTGGCCGGGTACGACGGCACCGCGCTCGGCGCGATGTCCGCGCAGTACGCGACGCTCGACCGCGCGCACGTGAAGAGCCTGTCCGGACCGGTGCTCGGCGCGGTCGTCGGTCACGTCTCGCACGCGCTGCGCCAGCACCGCGAGCAGGCCGAGGCGCTCTTCGCGGACCTGGTGGAGGATCGGCTCACGTCGCTGCGCGACACGGTGGTGCGCCACCCCGAGGTGGCGAGGCGGCTGCGGCCGGTCATCGCAGCGAGCCCCATGCTGGTCCCGCAGGTGCTGCCGCCGACACGCACGGTCGACCTGGTGGTCATCGACTCCGCCGCGCACCTGCCCGTCGAGGTCGCGCTCGCCGCGGTCGCGCGCGGGCGGCAGGTGGTCGTCGTCGGCGACGCCCGGTGCGCCTCCGGCTCCGCGGTCCGTGAGCTGGCCGACGTGCTGCCGTCGGTGGCGCTGCGCGCCGACACGTCCCGCCGGGACCCCTACCTCACGGCGTTCCTCGCGGCCCACGGCTACGCCGGCGTGCTCCGCGCGACGCCCCTGCCGCAGTACCGGCCGCTGGTCGGCCTCGACCTGGTGGACGGCACGGGCATGCCCGACCGCGACACCGGGTCGGTGGACTCGACGCGCGAGGAGGTCGAGCACGTCGTCGAGCTGGTGCTCACGCACGCGCTGCTGCGTCCGGACGAGTCGCTCGCGGTCATCACCGCCACCTCCACCCACGCCGAGGCCGTGCGCGAGGCGGTCCTGTCCGAGGTCCGCGGCAACCCGGCGCTCGCCGCGTTCTTCGACTCCGGCCGAGTCGACCCGTTCGTGGTCACCGACCTGCCCAACGTGGCCGGTCTGCGCCGCGAGGCGATCATCCTGTCGCTCGGTCTGGGGCGGACCCCCCACCGCCGGGTGCTGCACACGTTCGGGCCGATCTCCGCGCCCGGCGGCGACGCCCTGCTGCTCGACGCACTGGGCTCCACGCGGCACCGGCTGACCGTCGTCGCGTGCTTCGGCGCCGACGACCTCGACGCCGAGCGGCTGCGCGGTCCGGGCCCGCGGCTGCTGGCCGACCTGCTGGCGTTCGCCGCCCGCCGCGGTGCCGGCCAGGACGTCACCGACCTGGTCACGCCGCCCGAGCCCACCGACCCGCTGCTGCGGAGCCTGGC
>NZ_JBFUHU010000379.1:0-3176 GCF_056402235.1 Cellulomonas sp. P4_B5_2 | reverse complement strand
GGCCTGCGCCTGCCGCGCCGCCTCGAGCGCCTCGGCCCGTGCGGAGGCGCCCAGCAGGGACCGTCCGGTGCGCAGGATCGCGAGGGACCCGGCCTGGGCGGCCAGAGCCGCGATCCAGGCGCAGGCGAGCGCCGCCGGGACCATGAGGACCAGCGGGAAGGGTGGATGGGTGAGCCCGTTCGTCGCGGCGACCACCGGGTAGACCAGGCCGCCGAGCGCGAACCCCCCGGCGACCGTGACGACGACGCTCTGGACCGTGAGGAGCAGGCCCGC
Source organism: Cellulomonas sp. P4_B5_2 (assembly GCF_056402235.1). Classification (NCBI taxonomy): domain Bacteria; kingdom Bacillati; phylum Actinomycetota; class Actinomycetes; order Micrococcales; family Cellulomonadaceae; genus Cellulomonas; species Cellulomonas sp. P4_B5_2. The sequence continues at coordinate 2,903 of NZ_JBFUHU010000379.1, read as the reverse complement.
GACCACCACGTAGGCCGAGTGCGCCCAGGTGCGACTGTCGGACAGGATCGCCCACCACGAGGCCCAGACCCCGTCACGCCGCGGGTAGGTGGGCGCCGAGATCTCGACCGCCAGCTGGGCCTGCAGCCGCGTCCGCTCGAGCTGCGCGAACGGCCGGCCCGCCCACAGGGTGGCGACGAACATCGGGATGCCGATCAGGACCGCGACCAGGGACAGGGACACGGACAGGGCGACTGCGAGCCCGATCGCCGCGATCAGGAGGACGACGGAGCCGACGACGAGCTGCGAGATCCCCCGCCACGTCGCGACCGACACGGGGGCCGCGGCCAGGGCGCGGAGGTCGGTGAACGCGGGGGCGACGACGCGCAGGTCGTCGGACACGCTGCCCGGGGACGTCGGTGAGGTCATGACAGTGACGCTAGGGGTCCGGAGCGATCGGCTGACAGCCTGACCACCCACCAGCACGCGGTGGGGTTTCCCCTACCCCGCGCAGGACGGGCCGGCCCTCCCAGTGAGGACCGGCCCGTCCGTCACGCGACTAGCCGAGGGTGCAGGTGGCGCCGTTCAGCGTGAACGCCGTCGGGTTGGTGTTGGTCCCCGTGTGGGAGCCGTTGAACCCGATGTCGGTGCTCTGGCCGGCACCGAGGGTGCCGTTCCAGGCGGCGTTCTTGGCGGTGACCGCCGTGCCGGACTGCGACCAGTCGGCACTCCAGCCCTGGGTGACCTTCTGGCCGTTGGCGAACGAGAACCCGAGGGTCCAGCCGTTCAGGGCCGTGGAGCCGGTGTTGGTCACCTTGACGGAGGCCGTGAAGCCCGTGTTCCAGCTGCTGGCGGTGTACGCCACCTTGCAGGAGCTGGTCGTCGTCGGGGACTTCGTGGTGACCGAGAGGGCCGAGGACGCGGCGGAGACGTTGCCCGCGTTGTCCCGTGCCCGGACGGTGTACTGGTACGCCGTCGCCGCCGTGAGGCCGCTGTCGGAGTACGACGCCGCGGTCGGCGTGCCGACCTTGGTGGTCCCCCGGTAGACGTCGTACCCGGCGAGGCCCGAGCCACCCGTGTCCGTGGACGCGGTCCAGGTGAGGGCGACGCTGGTCTCCGTGACGGTCGTCGCGACGAGGCCCGCAGGCACCGACGGGGCGATGGTGTCCGTCGTGGTGGCCGGCAGCGTGGTCACCGAGAGCGCGCTCGACGCCGCGGAGATGTTCCCCGCCACGTCTCGCGAGCGCACGGTGTACGAGTACGCCGTCGCCGCGGTGAGGCCGGTGTCGGAGTACGACGTCGTCGTGGTGGAGCCGACCTTCGTCGTGCCCCGGTAGACGTCGTACCCGGCGACGCCGGAGCCGCCCGAGTTGTCGGTCGACGCCGCCCAGCTCAGCGTGAGGCTGTTCTGGGTGACCGCGCTCGCGGCGAGGCCCGTGGGGACGCTCGGCGCGACCGTGTCGGTCGGCGTGGCCTTGGTGGTGACGCTGAGCGCCGAGGACGCCGCCGACACGTTGCCGGCCACGTCCTTCGCCCGGACCGTGTACGAGTACGCGGTGGATGCCGTCAGGCCGGTGTCCGTGTACGACGTGGTGGTCGAGGAGCCGACCAGCGCGCCGCCCCGGTACACGTCGTACCCGGCGACGCCGGAGCCGCCGGTGTTGTCCGTCGAGGCCGTCCACGAGATCGTGGCCGACGTCGCGGTGGTGGTGCCGACGAGCAGACCGGTCGGGACGCTCGGGGCGACCGTGTCGGTCGGGGTCGGCGTCGAGAACAGCCGGTCGTAGTCGGCCATGGCACCGGCGACGGCCGTCTGGGCCMAGAACCGGTGGAAGCTGAACGTCGGCGCGGCGCCGCCGTCCAGGTACGCCTGGACCTTGGACCACTGGGGGTCCTGCTTGTACCAAGAGCGGATGTCCAGGAACGAGACGCCCGGCTTGATGGCGTCACCGTTGGGCATGGTGCCGGTCCAGCCGACGGGGATGTAGACCCCGTTGCCGCCCGCGACGTAGGTGTCGTCGAACCGGCCGAAGTCGGTGCGGGTCTCCGGCGCCGAGACGCCCAGCGGGTCCTGGTTCGAGGCCCAGATGGCGTCGAGCAGGGCCTTGACCTTGGTCTGGATGGCCGTGTTGCCGGACTTGGCGGCGTAGAACAGGAGCGTCCGGGCGGTGTCGCCGGCGACGCCGACGTCCTGGCCGCTGCTCTTGACGACGACCTTGAGACCCGAGTTGGAACCCGGGCTCGCGGCGTTCCAGGTGTCCGGCTTGCCGGTCCAGGTCAGCTCCGAGGGGACGGACCACGTGGAGCCCGAGACCGTGATGTTGGCCGCGGCCCACGGGGCCCACTTGTCGAGGATCGCCTTGGCCTGCGCGTTGCCCGACGCGTAGTACAGCTCCGCGACGCGCTGCATGCCCCACGCCTGCATGCCGAACCACTGGTTCGACGGCGGGTCGTTGTAGACCGGGGCCTCGGTGTAGCCCATGCCGTAGAAGGTCGGCGTCCCGGCCGGGGGCGTCGCGTACGCGCCGTCCCAGCTGTTGGTCGCGCCACCGGCGATGCCGCCCTCAGGGGCCTGCAGCCACTTGTAGAACTCGAGCTGGCGGGTCAGCGAGCTGGCCCAGTCCGACTTGGCCGTCGGCGACTTCGGCGTCAGGGCCGCGTCGGTGGACAGCACCCAGGCCGCGAGCGGGTTCTGGTAACCGAAGTGCGCGTGCGAGGACCCGATGCGCCAGGCCCAGCCGGCCGACGAGTCGAGCGCGCCGCCCCAGGCGTAGTACCAGGAGAGCAGGCCGTGCGCGCTCTCCTTGCCGGAGCCGGCCGGGCAGGACGGCGAGGTGCAGCCGACCGCCTTGAAGTACTTGTCGAACAGCGCGTAGCGCAGGTAGTCGCCCATCTTGGCGGCCTTGGCCACCGTGCCGGCGACC
>NZ_JBFUHU010000378.1:0-3196 GCF_056402235.1 Cellulomonas sp. P4_B5_2 | reverse complement strand
GAGGTCGGCGGCGCGCGTGGCGGGGTCGGCCTGGGCCAGCTGCGCATCGAGCAGGGGGTCGAGCACCGTGTCCGCGGGCCGCTTGTTGATGTTGCGGAACTTCGAGGAGAACTGGGTGCGCAGGATGTCGCCGTCGGCGCGCGTGACGTTGTAGTAGTACGTGTCGTAGTCACCGGCGGTCAGCGCCGCCTGCTGCTCCGCCGGGGTCTGCTGCCGCACCTGGAGGTCGACGCCCACCGCCTTGAGCTGCTGCTGCGTGAGCTCGAGCACGGCCTGGCTGCCCGTGAACAGCGGCGCGAACACCACGTCGAACGAGAGCTTCTCGCCGCCCTTCTCGCGGATGCCGTCCGCACCGAGCCTCCACCCGGCGTCCTCGAGCGCGTCGGCCGCGCCGTCCTGGTCGAACGCCAGCTCGTCGGACAGGTCCACGTATCCGGGTGTCGTGCTGGCCAGCACGCTGGTCGCGGGCTTGAACGCGTCGCTCAGCACCGTGTCCACGAGCTCCTGGCGGTTGATCGCCACCTGGACGGCGGCGCGCACGGCGGGGTCGGCGAGCGGGCCGGCGCTCACGTTCGGCTGGAGCACGAACGCCACCCCGGGGTTGGTGCGCGTCAGCACCGAGCCACCGGAGCCCTCGACCTGCGGCACGTCCTGCGGCAGCACGTCGCCGACGGCGTCGAACTGGTCGGAGGCCAGCCCGCCGGACCGGACGCCCGACTCGGGGACGATCGTGAAGTCGATCTGGTCGAGGTACGCCTCGCCGGGGTTCTCGGAGACCTCGGACGGCCACGCGTACCCGTCCCGCCGGACGATCGTCGCGCCCTGGTCCTGGGTGTACTCCTCCAGCGTGAACGGGCCGGAGCCCACCACCGCGCCCTGGAGCCGCGCTGCCGGGTCGGCTGCCGCCGTGGCGTCGGACAGGATCGCCAGCGACACCGTGGACGTGGCCTGCAGGAACTGGGCGTTGGGCCCGGAGAACACCACGGTGACCGTGTGCTCGTCGTCGACGGTGGTCTCCTGGTAGCCCGCGAGGTAGGAGCCGGCGAGCGGCGCGGACGCCGCGAGGGGGCCGACGAGGGCGTCGAAGTTGGCCTTCACGGTGGTCGCGGTCAGGGGCGTCCCGTCCGAGAACGTGACGTCGTCGCGCAGGTGGAACGTGACGTGGGTGAGGTCGTCGCTGACGTCCCAGCTCTCCGCCAGCCACGGCACGATCTCGCCGGTCTGCGGGTCCTGGTCGGTCAGCGAGTCGGCCAGCTGACGGGCGATGTAGATGCTCACGTTCGAGCCGACCTGCTGCGGGTCGACGCCGCTCGGTGAGGCGCCGAGGGCGAACCGCAGGGTGCCGCCCGGGGTCGCGGCCTCGGTGCTGGCAGAGGTGGACGGGTCCGACGCCGCGGGCGTGCCCGAGCCGCAGGCGGTCAGGAACAGCGCGGGGACGACGAGGGTGGCCAGGGCGGCCGAACGGGCACGGGTCGAGCGGAGCATGGCGGGGTCCTTCGTTCGGGGTGGAGAGGTGGGGTCAGCCGACGAGGGCGCGGTCGGCGGTGGAGCGGGTGGCGCGGGGCGCCGGGCGGGAGAGGCCGAGGTGGTCGCGCAGGGTGGTGCCCGCGTAGTCGGTGCGGAACGAGCCGCGCTCCTGGAGCAGCGGCACCACCTGGTCGAGCACGTCGTCCAGGCCGCCGGGGGTCAGGTGCGGCACGAGGATGAAGCCGTCCGACGCGTCCTCCTGCACGTACCGGTCGATCGCGTCCGCGACCTCGGTGGCCGTGCCGACGAACCCGCCGCGCGACGTCACCTCGATGACGAGCTGCCGGATCGACCAGCCGTTCGCGTCGGCCAGCTCCCGCCACGCGGCCGCGATGCTCCGCGGGTCCTTGACGTGCCGGACGCGACCGCGGGTGATGTCGAGGTTCTCGATGTCCGGCTCGATCCGCGGCAGAGGCCCCTCGGGGTCGTGGTCGGTGAGGTCGCGTCCCCACACCTGCTCGAGGAACGCGATGGCCGTCGGCCCCGGCACCTGCTGCAGCCGGATCTCGTGGGACCGCTCGGCGGCGTCCTGCGCGCTGTCGCCGAGCACGACGGTCGTCGCCGGCAGGATCAGCAGCTCCACCGGCCGCCGACCGTGCGCAGCGAGGCGACCCTTGACGTCGGTGAAGAACGCCTGACCGGACTCGAACGTGGAGTGCGCGGAGAACACGACGTCCGCGGTGGCCGCCGCGAAGTCACGGCCGTCCGAGGAGTCGCCGGCCTGGAACAGCACGGGGTGCCCCTGCGTGCCGCGCGGGGTGGTGAACTCGCCGCGCACCTGGAAGTGCCGGCCCTCGTGGCGCACCTCGTGGACCGAGCCGGGCCGGACGAACTGCCCGGAGCCGGCGTGGGCGATCACCGCGTCGTCGTCCCACGAGTCCCACAGCGCCCGTGCGACCGCGACCAGCTCGGCCGCACGCTCGTACCGCTCGTCGTACGGGAGAAACCCGCCGCGCCGGAAGTTCTCGCCGGTGAAGGCGTCGCTGCTGGTCACGAGGTTCCACGCGGCACGCCCGCCGCTGAGGATGTCCAGGGTCGCGAACTGGCGGGCCAGCTCCCACGGCTCGTTGAAGGTCGTGTTGATCGTCCCGGCGAGCCCGATGCGGTCGGTGACCGCGGCGAGCGCCGCCAGCACGGGCAGGGTGTCGGGCCGACCCACCACGTCCAGGTCGTGGATCTGGCCCTTGTGCTCGCGCAGCCGCAGTCCCTCGGCGAGGAAGAAGAAGTCGAGCTTCGCCTCCTCGGCGCGCCGGGCCAGGTGCTCGAACGACGCGAAGTCGATCTGGCTGCCGGACCGTGGGTCGCTCCACACGGTGGTGTTGTTGACCCCGGGGAAGTGGACGCCGAGGTGGACCTGCTTGCGGGCGCCCATCAGGCGATCGCCGCGTAGCGGTTGACCGGGCGGGCAAGGCCCAGCTGGTCACGCAGCGTCGGACCCGCGTAGCTGTCGCGGAACGCGCGGGCCTCGCGCAGGAGCGGCACGACGCCGTCGACGAGGACGTCGAGGTCGGTGTGCAGCGAGGCCGGCCGGACGACGAACCCGTCGGCGGCACCGACGGCGGACCAGTCGAGGAACGTGTCGGCGAGGTCCCGGGCCGTCCCGACGTGCGTGAGGGAGTCGGTGTCCCACTCGACTCCTTCGAGCTCGGTGAGCAGGTCGAGCCGGGCG
>NZ_JBFUHU010000377.1:0-3199 GCF_056402235.1 Cellulomonas sp. P4_B5_2 | reverse complement strand
GGATGAGCGCTGCCTGCGGGCCCGTCGGCTGCGGGTTCGCGTACGGGTCCTCGTCGGTGGGGAAGCCCGTGTAGTTGACCGTCGAGTACTGCGCGACGGCCGGACGCGACCAGATCACGAGACCGGGGACGTCCTCCACGAAGTGCTTCTGGACGACGTCCAGGGCAGCCGCGCGGTCGTTGTCCGAGGTGCCCGCCTTGAAGTCGGAGAGGGCCTGGGTGACCTCCTCGTTCTGGTAGCGGCCGAAGTTCCAGGTCGCCGACTCACCGAGCGGCACGTAGGACGCGCCGTCCATGATGTTGGCGTACATGTTCCACGGCGTGCTGCCGCCGTCGGTCCAGTGCAGCGAGGCCTGGAAGTTGCCGAGCGGGATGATGTCGTTGAACCAGGTGTCCTGGACGACGCCCTCGACGGGCGCCTCCACACCGAGCGCCTTGGCACCCTCGGAGATGATCCCCAGGGCGTCGAGGTAGTCGGTCCAGCCGGTCGGGTTCTGCAGCGTGAAGGCGACCTTCTCGCCGTCGGGGTCCACGAGGGCACCCGAGCCGTCCCAGGTGTAGCCGGCCTCCGTGAGGACGTCCTTGGCACCGTCGACGTCGACCGAGAGCTCCTGGTCCGCGTACGCGTCCGAGATGAACGCGTCGCCCGAGGGCTGCGGCAGGCCGGTCACGCTCGTGATCTGCGGCCACACGCCGTACCCGGCGGTCGCCGAGATGTCCGCGCGGTCCACGACCATGTTCAGCGCCTTGCGGAACGCCACGTCGTTGAACGGCTTCGTCTCGTTGTTCAGGTAGAGCACGTCGACGCCGAAGCCGCCGCCCGCCACCTGGTGGAAGTGGTCGGGGTCCTGCGCGATGAACGTGTTCTCGAAGTCCGGGATGAACGTCCAGCCCCACTGCGCCTCACCGGTGGTGAGGGCCGTGGTCAGGCCCGCGTTGTCGTTGAACGTGTCGTACCGCAGGGTGCCGACCTTCGGGGTCTCGCCCCAGTAGTCGGTGTTCGGCTCCAGGGTGACGGCCTGCGGGGTGAACGACTTGAGCTTGAACGGGCCCGTGCCGATCATCTCGTCGTCGGTCCAGGCGACCGGGTCCTCGCCCTCCCACAGGTGCTTGGGCACGATGAGGAGCTTGAGCAGCTTGACCTGGTTGACGTACTGGCCGGACAGGAAGTTCACCGTCACCTTGTTGCCGTCGACGGTGATGTCGCCGTACTGGTCGGGGAAGTCGGTGTTCAGCTCCTTGGTGTCCTTGCGGAGCTGGATGGAGAACGCGATGTCCTCGGCGGTGAAGTCCGTGCCGTCGGACCACTTCACGCCCTCGCGGGCCGTGATGACGGCCTGTGTCGAGTCCGGGTTCCACTCGACCGACTCGGCGAGCCACGGCGTCGGGGGGTCCGTCGGCTTGAGCTCGTTGACCTGCATGAGCGACTCGTAGACCGCGAACGCGTACCCGAGCGAGAGCGACGCGGAGCCGGTCGCGAGCGGGTTCTGGTTGGGCTGCTGCGGGCCGTTCGGCATGCCGATCGTCAAGACCTTGTCCGAGACGCCGTCGGCGCCTGCGGTGCTGTCGTCGCCGCTGCCGCCGCTGCCGGAGCAGGCGGTGGCGAGCAGCGCGAGGGTGGCCGCCGTAGCGATCACCGTCGAGAGCTTGCGGATTCTCACGAGTGCCTCCTTGCACTGGGGTGGAACTGCTGGTCGTAACCGGCCCGACGGGACTGCGGATCTCGTCGGACCGGAGCTGTGCTGGTCGGGCTGCTTGGTCGGGCTGCTTGGTGTCGCTACGCCGGCGCGGGACTGGGGAGGGCCACGTCGACCGTGAGGCGCAGGTCGCTCGAGGAGCGGCCGACGCGGATCGGATAGGTACCGGCCGGGGTGACCCAACCGGGCTGTGCCGAGTCCCAGGTCCGGAACGCCTTCGCGTCCACCCGGACCCGGACGACCGCGTGCTCGCCTGCGGCGGCGAGCACGACGCTGAACCCGCCGAGCCAGCGCACGGGACGATCTCCCGTGCTGGGCGGCTCGACGTAGACCTGGACCACCTCGCGCCCGTCGCGGGCGCCGGTGTTGCGGACGGTGACGTCCAGGACGACCGACCCGTCGGCCTCGACGGGTTGCGCGACGACGCCCACGTACTCCCACGTGGTCCAGCCGAGGCCGTGACCGAAGGGTGCCGCGGGGGTGCGACCGAGCTTGAGCCACGAGCGGTACCCCACGTGGACGCCCTCGTGGTACTCGATGACGCCGTCGACGGGGATCGCGTCCGGCACGGGCACGTCGGACTCGTGGGCGGGGAGCGTCCAGGGCAGGCGACCGGTCGGCTCGGTGACGCCGGTGAGCACGTCCGCGAGCGCCTCGGGCCACTCCTGGCCGCCGAGCCACGCCCACAGGACGCACGGCACCTCGTCGAGCCACGGCAGCAGCACAGGCGCACCGGCGTTGACGACGACGATCGTGCGCGGGTTGGCGGCCAGCGCCGCCTTGACCAGCTGGTCCTGCGTGCCGGGGAGCGCGAGCGACGTCCGGTCGTACCCCTCGGACTCGATCTCCTCGTTGGTCCCGACGACGACGATCGCGAGATCGGCTGCGGCGGCGGCCTCCACGGCGACCGCGAGGAGCTCGTCCGGGGACGTGCCGGGGACGCGGTGCACCAGCTCGGCGCGGGCGAAGCTCGCGTACCCCACCGGGTGCACGGCCTGCACGAGCGCGTCGACCTCGACGGTCGTCGGCTCGGTCACGTCGATGACCAGCGTCGCGGGCACGGGCTGGTTGACGCTGGAGTCGAGGATGACCTCCGCGCCGACCACGTGGTCGCTCGTGGAGAGGACCTGACCGCCGACCGTGATCCGGTGCCTGCCCACGGTGCCGACGCCGACCTCGTGCCGGCCGGGCTCGTCGAGCCGGACGGTGGTGCGGATGCGCAGCGCGACCGCGGGTCCGGGCACCTCGCGGAGCCAGCCGTTCCAGTCGGTCACGTCGGCGGCGGCCAGGACCGCACCGTCGGCGTCGAGCAGCTCGCCGAGCGCGCCGACGTGGCCCTCGGGCGTGGTGCACCGGCCGGCCAGGTCGAGCGACGGAGGCAGCAGGCGGGAGACGGCCCCGGGGTGCACGTCGACCTCGACCTCGCCGAAGGCCTCGCGGATCGCCGCCTCGGGGGTCGACAGGTGGTCCGGACCGCCTCGGGGGTCGACAGGTGGTCCGGAC
>NZ_JBFUHU010000376.1:0-3221 GCF_056402235.1 Cellulomonas sp. P4_B5_2 | reverse complement strand
CTCTCGCCCGGGCCGGTCCGGCGCCTCCCGCACGTCGACCGGCGCGAACCCGGCCGCCGCCAGAGACCGCTCGACGGTCCCGCGGTCCCGGAACCTCAGCGTCGAGTCGGAGGTCAGCACGGCGCCGTCGGACGCGAAGACGTAGGACGCGCGGAAGGTCACCAGGTCGCCGACGACCTCGGTCGCGTCGACCCACGTGTCCACCCGGCCGACCCCGTCGACCTCCGTCGACTCGTACGTCGCGTCGCGGGTCCACTCCCGCCACGCCGCACGCTCGGGGACACGGGTCTCGAACACCAGGTGGCCGCCGTCCGCGAGCGCGGCGCGCACGCCCGCCAGCGTCGACGCCCACTCCTCGTCGGTCACGAAGACCTGAGCGACGTTGCCGGTCATCGTCGCGAGATCGACCTGCAGCGGTGGCAACGTCGTCGCGTCGCCCTCCAGCCACCGGACGCTCTCCGCTCCGGCCTTCCGGCGCGCCACGTCCAGCGACGCCCGCGCCGGGTCGAGCCCGACGACGTCGAGCCCGCGCGAGGCGAGCATCAGCGCGAACGTGCCGGTGCCGCAGCCGACATCGAGCACGCTGCGGGCGCCCAGCTCGTCGACGATCGCGGCATACACGTCGAGATCGCCGCGGTCCGGGTCGAGCGGGGCGTACAGCTGCGCGAGGCGGGGCACCTCGAACCCGTCGTCGGCCATGCGCGCGACGCTAGGTGCGACGCGGCCGTCGGTCACGTCGTTTTCAGACCGGGGCCGGCCCTGGCGGGTCGAAGCGGTGCTCGTCGGACCAGGGGCTCAGCAGCCCGATCTGGTGGCCGTCGGGATCCGCGAGGACGGCGTACCGGGATCCGAAGAACGCGTCGAACGGCCGCTGCCGGGACTCGTGTCCGAGGCCGGTCATCCGCGTCCACACGGCGTCGACCTCGTCGCGGCTCGCCAGATGGATCGACAGGACCGTCGCCGCGGCGTCGTCGTCGGGGTTGCCACTGTTCCAGTAGGCCACCGACGACCGCTCGTCCAGCTCGACCTGCAGCCCGTCGAACCTGATCTCGGCGTGCGGGTCGACGGGGTCGCCGACGTCCCAGCCGAGGTCCCGGTAGAACGCTCCGGCCCGAGCCACGTCGGCGACGACGAGGTTGATCTGCGTGGGACCCGGCAGCGAGTGCCGCCTCGGCTCGTCCTGCGGCGTCTGCTGGTGGAGCAGCAGCCGCCACCGTCCGGAGTCGTCACGCGTGTAGGTCGACGAGAGCGTCGCGCGGTACGTCGTGCTCCGCCGCCTGCCGACGAACGGATACACCACCGTCGCGGTCGCCGTCGACTCGACCAGGCGCGGCTCGCCGAGCTCGACCTCGTCCCACCCGGGCGACGCGTCCATCGCGCGCACGCACTCGTCGCGGGTCAGCACCGCGCCGGGCACGACGACCAGCGCGTCCCCATGGAGCGCCCGCTCGTACTCGGCTCCGCGACCCTGTGCGAGGGTGCTCTCGATCGCCATCAGCTCGTCCACCACCGCCATGCGTCCAGGCAACCACCGTGGCCGCCTCCAGGTCGAGAGGGTGGCTCCCGGTGCCAGACTGCTGGGCGTGAGCGACGATGCGATCCCCCGCACACCTCCCTCCGTCGGTCGCGCCGTCCAGTCCCGCATCTACCGCGCCGGGGTGTTCGGCCGACGGCCAGTGGTCCCCGTCGAGCCCGCCGCTCTCGAGTCCGCCGCCCGACGACGGATGAGCGACGTCGCCTGGGCCTACGTCGCCGGGAGCGCCGGTCGCCAGCGCACCGCGCAGGCGAACCTCGACGCGTTCGACCGGCACCGGATCGTGCCCCGCATGCTCGTCGACGTCGAGCACCGGGACACGTCGACCGAGCTGTTCGGCCGCCGGCTGCCCGCACCGCTGCTCTTCGCGCCGATCGGGGTCCTCGAGCTGGTTCACCCCGACGCCGACCAGGCGGTCGCGCGAGCGGCACGCGCGCTGGGCCTGCCGATGGTGATCTCGTCGCAGGCCTCGGTCCCCATGGAGGACGTCGCGCGGACGCTCGGCGACGCCCCGCGCTGGTTCCAGCTCTACTGGAGCAAGGACGACGGCGTCGTCGACTCCTTCGTCGACCGGGCAGAGGCCATCGGGTGCGAGGCGGTCGTCGTCACGCTCGACACGCACGTGCTCGGCTGGCGCACCCGCGACCTCGATCTCGCATACCTGCCGTTCGCGCGCGGCGAGGGCATCGCCCAGTACACGAGCGATCCCGCGTTCCGCCGCCTCGTCGAGGCTCGCGCCGCCGCACCCCGACCGGCCGACGAGCCGTCACCGCGCCCGACCCCCTCCGCGGTCCGCGCCCTGCACTCGATGGCCAGCCACTACCCCGGCCGCCTGCGCGACAACCTGCGCTCCCCTCTCCCCCGAGCCGCCGTCGAGACGTTCCTCGACGTCTTCTCGCGCTCGTCCCTGACATGGGACGACCTCGGCCGCCTGCGCGAACGCACGTCGCTGCCCCTGGTGCTCAAGGGGATCCAGCACGCGGACGACGCCCGCCTCGCGCTCGACCACGGGGTCGACGGGATCATCGTGTCCAACCACGGCGGGCGTCAGATCGACGGTGCGATCGCCTCGCTCGACGCCCTCCCGGCCGTGGTGGACGCGGTCGACGGCCGCGTCCCCGTGCTCTTCGACAGCGGGATCCGCAGCGGCGCGGACGTCGTGACCGCCCTCGCGCTGGGCGCGCGCGCCGTCCTGGTGGGTCGACCGTGGGTCTACGGGATGGCCCTCGCCGGGGCCGAGGGCGCGCGGGCCGTGATGCAGCACCTGTGGGCCGAGCTCGACCTGACCATGGCGCTGTCGGGGGTGCGGTCGGTCGACGAGATCGGACCGGACCTGCTGGCCCCGGCCGCACCGTGACGAGTCGACCGACGCTGTTCCTGACCGTGGGGCTGCCGGGTACCGGGAAGACGACCGAGGCGCGGCGGATCGAGGCGGAGCGGGGCGCGCTCCGCCTCACGAAGGACGAGTGGATGAAGGCCCTCTACGGGCTCGAGAACCCGTCGGCGGCCTCGGACGTGATCGAGGGCCGGCTCGTCGACATCGCGCTGCGCGGGCTCGAGCTCGGGATCGACGTCGTCGTCGACTTCGGCCTCTGGGGACGGGACGAGCGCTCCGCCCTCCGGCACGCGGCAGCCGCCCGGGGTGCGGGGGTGGAGACGGCAGCCGCCCGGGGTGCGGGGGTGGAGA
>NZ_JBFUHU010000375.1:0-3244 GCF_056402235.1 Cellulomonas sp. P4_B5_2 | reverse complement strand
TTCTACGACATCGTCATCGAGGTCGCCCTCATCCGCCCCGGTCCCATCCAGGGCGGCTCGGTCCACCCGTACATCGAGCGCGCGCACGGCCGCCAGCCGGTCACGTACCTGCACCCGCTGCTGGAGAAGTCGCTGGCCAAGACCAAGGGCGTGCCGCTGTTCCAGGAGCAGCTCATGCAGATGGCCATCGACGTCGCCGACTTCACCCCCGCGGAGGCGGACCAGCTGCGCCGCGCGATGGGCTCGAAGCGGTCGACCGAGCGGATGGAGGCGATGCGCGGCCGGCTGATGTCGGGCATGGCCGGGCACGGGATCGACGAGCAGACCGGGACGGAGATCTTCGACAAGCTCAAGGCGTTCGCCGACTTCGGCTTCCCCGAGTCGCACGCGTACTCGTTCGCGTTCCTGGTCTACGCCAGCGCGTGGCTGAAGGTGTACCACCCGGCCGCGTTCTACGCGGGGCTGCTCGCGGCGCAGCCGATGGGCTTCTACTCCCCGCAGAGCCTGGCCGCCGACGCCCGTCGGCACGGCCTGGAGGTGCTGCGCCCGGACGTGCAGGCGTCCGACGTGCAGGCGTGCGTCGAGCGCCTGGGTCCGACGCCCGCGGGCGGTGAGCCGCGGCTGGTCCCGACGCCCAGCGGGACCGGTCCGGTGACCGCGCCGGGGGTGCGGACGGGGGACGGCGACCGGTCGCTGGCGGTCCGGCTCGGGCTGGCGTCGGTGCGGTCGGTGGGGGAGGACGTGGCGCAGCGGGTGGTCGACGAGCGCCGCGCGCACGGCCCGTTCGCGGACCTGCGGCAGCTGGTGCGGCGGGTGCAGCTGTCGACCGCGCAGCTCGAGGCGCTCGCCACCGCCGGGGCGCTCGACAGCCTGGGCGTCACGCGGCGGGAGGCGCTGTGGGCGGCAGGGGCGCTCGCGCAGGAAGGGCCGGACACGCTGCCCGGCGTCTCGGTGGGGGTGAGTGCGCCGACGCTGCCCGGGCTGAGCGACGTCGAGATCGCCACCGCGGACGTGTGGGCCACGGGCGTGTCCGTCGACTCCTACCCGACGCAGTTCGTGCGCGACGGGCTCGACGCAGCCGGCGTCCTGCGGGTCGAGCAGGCGTACACGCACGAGATCGGCCGACGGGTGGCTGTCGCCGGCGTCGTCACGCACCGCCAGCGCCCCGGCACCGCCGGCGGGACCACGTTCCTGTCCCTGGAGGACGAGACCGGGCTGCTCAACGTCATCTGCTCGGCCGGCCTGTGGCAGAAGTTCCGCAAGGTCGCCCGGACGTCCCGCGCCCTGGTGGTGCGCGGTCGGCTGGAACGGGCGGACGGTGCCACCAACCTGGTGGCGGAGCACCTGGCCCCGATGTCGTTGAAGGTCAGGTCGGCGTCGCGCGACTTCCGCTGAGGCTCAGGGCTGCTTGACGGCCTCGTCGTCGTCGATCTCCTCGACGCTCTCCACGGGTTCGACCGCGTCGTCCGACTCGTCCTCCTCCATCGGCGGGTCCAGCGTGCGCAGCCGCGAGAAGATCGCCCAGCACACCGCCACGAGCGGCACCGAGATGACCGCGCCGAGGATGCCGGCGGTCAAGGTTCCCGCGGTGACGGCGAGCGCGATGACGACCGGGTGGATCGACACCTGCTTGCCCATCACGATCGGCTGCAGGATGTGCCCCTCGAACTGCCCGATCAGGGCGATGCCGATACCGACGATCGCGGCGGAGAGCAGGCCGTTCGCGGCGAGGGCGACGATCATCGCAATGACCATCGCCAGCGGCGCACCGATCAGCGGGATGAACGCACCGATGAACACCAGCACGGCGAGCGGCGCCGACAGCGGGACGCGCAGGATGCTCAGCAGGATGAACGCGAGCATGCCGTCGGTGACCGCGATGATCACGGTGCCGCGGGTGTACCCGGAGAACGTGTACCAGCCGGCGCCACCTGCCGTCTTCCAGCTCTCGCGCACCCGCGACGGGAGCTGGTTGAGGAACCAGGTCCACATCTCGCGGCCCCGCGCCAGGAAGAACACCGTGCAGAAGATCGCGAGCGCCAGGGCCGTGAACACCTCGACCACCGACCCCGCACCCGCGGCCGCCTGGCCCGCCAGGTCCCCGGCGTGCTCCTGCACCCACTGCTGACCGTTGCTGATCCACTCGGCGATCTGGTCGTTCGTGATGGTGAACGGCAGCGGGCCGTTCTCCAGGAACTCGGTGATCTGGTCGATGCCGTTGCTGAACTGCTTGGTCAGGTCGGTCCACTGGTTGGCGATCGAGTAGCCGACGTACGTCAGCAGCCCGAGGAAGAACACGATCCCGCCGAGCAGGCCGAGCGCGGTCGCGACCCCGCGGGGGATCCACCGGGCGAGGAAGTCGACGACCGGCCGCAGGACCGCGGTGAACACGAACGCGAGGAACACGGCGATGAACAGCAGCTGCACCTGGGACGTGGCGTAGAAGATGAGCGCCACCATCGCGATGACCACGAGCAGCCGCCACGAGACACCCGCAGCACCACGAAGCCAGCGCGGGGCGGTGTGCTCCGTGCCGTAGGCGCTCGGGTTGCGGCGGGCACCGGCAACCTTCCGCGCCGTGGGGCTGGCAGGAGCCCGTCCCGTCGAGGTGCTCGTGTCGGTCATCGGGCTCCTTGTTTCGCGGCCGAGGGCTTGCTGTCTCGGCGTCTGCCGCCAGTCTGCCTCGGGGGGCCGATGCGTGCTCGCCCGCCGCGCCGTGCTATCTTTTCTGCCGCACCTGAGGGCGCCTCCGGGTGCCCTGCGGTCCACCTGTCCGGGTGGCGGAATGGCAGACGCGCTAGCTTGAGGTGCTAGTGCCCTAACGGGCGTGGGGGTTCAAGTCCCCCTCCGGACACTCGTTGAGACAGCGACGAGCAACCCCTGATCTGCGGAGACGCGGATCGGGGGTTTGTTCGTCTCTCAGGCCCGTTCGGACCGGGCTCGGCGGTCCCAGCGACCGGCCAGCGTGTAGAGCCCCACCGCGACGGCGACGATGCCCCCGAACCGCACGGCGGCGCCGGGCCACGACGTCCAGAGAGTGTCGCTGGACGAGACCAGCACGACCAGGAGGGCGAGGGCGAGGGCAGCGGCCGCCCAGAGGGCCGTCGTTCGCGGGTTCGTCATCGTCGACCGCCCAGCTCGGGTCCGGTGTCGTCACCGGTGCGACGCCGGCCCCGTTGCCGGCGTGCAGCCATGATGCGACCAGACGGCGCGGACGTCATCCACCGTCTTGGGATCCGGACCC
>NZ_JBFUHU010000374.1:0-3246 GCF_056402235.1 Cellulomonas sp. P4_B5_2 | reverse complement strand
GCGCGCAACCGCTCGGCACCGCCGGCCGCGACGGGGTTCGGGTCGGGGACGGACACGACGACCCGGGCCACTCCCGCGGCGAGGAGCGCCTCGGAGCACGGGCCGGTGCGACCGGTGTGGTTGCACGGCTCGAGCGTGACGACGGCGGTCGCGCCCCGGACGTCGGCGCCGCGCTCGGCAGCGTCCGTCAGCGCGGCGACCTCCGCGTGCGGCGTCCCTGCGCCGCGGTGCCAGCCCTCGCCGAGCACGTCACCGGACGGGTCCAGCAGGACGGCGCCCACCCGCGGGTTCGGGCCCGTGGCTGGTCCGCGTCGCCCGAGCTCGAGGGCGCGGCGCATCGCGTCGGCCTCGGAGGGTGCGCGCACACCGGTCTCGACGCTGGACATGCTCACCTCCGGACGCGCTGGGCTCCGGGGTGAGGGCGGCAGGACGGGTCCCGCAACCACGGCGCGAGCGCGCCGCCACGTGATCCTCCCATCCGGACTTTCACCGTCGGTCCTGGAGTTCCACCAGGTCAACCGCCCGATCCTTGCGGACCGTGCGGGTCGCGGACTGTCACCGCCGGCTCGGAATTACACCGACCCCGGAGCACGTGTATGTGTTCGTACTGCGCCAACGATCATGCCACACGGCACATTCCCGCCGGGCATTCCCGCCGGTCAGGCGCCCGCGTCCGCCAGGGACCGCAGGGCGGCGATCTCGGCCGCGATGTCGGCCGCGCCGTACACCGCCGAGCCGGCGACGAACACGTTCGCCCCGGCGGCCGCGATCCGGCCGATCGTGTCGCGGGCGACCCCGCCGTCGACCTGGATCCACGTGTCGCCCCCGGACGCGTCCAGCGCGGCGCGGGCGCGCCGGATCTTGGGCAGCATCCCCTCGATGAACGACTGCCCGCCGAACCCCGGCTCGACCGTCATCACGAGCAGCATGTCGAACTCGGCCAGCAGGTCGAGCAGCGGCTCGACGGGAGAGGCCGGACGCAGCGCGATCCCCGCACGGACCCCGCGGGACCGCAGCTCGCGGGCCAGCCGCACGGGCGCCTGCGTCGCCTCCGCGTGGAACGTCACCGAGGCGGCTCCCGCAGCGGCGTACTCGGGGGCCCACCGGTCGGCGTCCTCGATCATCAGGTGCACGTCGAGCGGAACCGGTGCTACCTCGGCGATCCTGGTCACCACCGGCAGACCGAGCGTCAGGTTGGGCACGAAGTGGTTGTCCATGACGTCCACGTGCACGAAGTCGGCCGTCGCGATCGCCTGGAGGTCGCGCTCGAGGTTGGCGAAGTCGGCGGACAGGATGCTCGGGTTGATCAGTGCAGGCACCCGGCCAGCGTAGAGGGCCTCTCAGCGCGTGCGGCGGAGGAGGGTGAGGTGCATCGCGTCCGTGCCGTGCACGTGCGGCCAGAGCTGGACGTCGGTCCGCGTGTCGTCGAGCTCCACCGCGCCACCGGGCGCGATGCCGCGGACGACGGCGGGTGCGTCGACCACCGACACCTCGACGCCCTCGCGTCCCGCGGCGCGCACCGCGTCCTTGACCACGAGCTGGGTCTCGACGAGGTGCGGCGAGCAGGTCACGTACGCGACGACCCCGCCGGGGCGCACCGCGCGCAGCGCCGAGACGAGGAGGTCACGCTGCAGCGCGCTCAGTCCGGCCAGGTCCCCGGGCGTGCGGCGCCAGCGGGCCTCCGGGCGCCGACGCAGCGCTCCGAGCCCGGTGCAGGGCGCATCGACCATCACGCGGTCGTACGCGCCGGGCTCGTCCGTGCCGACCGTCCGGCCGTCGCCGGTCCGCACGTCCTCGACCGCGTCGGCGGGCACCGCGCGCAGCGCCTGCTCGACCAGACGCGCGCGGTGCGGCTGGATCTCGTTGGCGACGATCCGGGCCCCGCGCTCCCCCGCGACGGCGGCGAGCAGCGCAGCCTTGCCGCCGGGTCCGGCACACAGGTCGAGCCAGCGTTCGTCGGGGCCGTCGAGCGGCGCCTCCGTGAGGGCGAGCGCGACCAGCTGGCTGCCTTCGTCCTGCACCCCCGCGCGACCGTCGCGCACGCTCGGAAGTGCGGCCGGGTCGCCGCCCGAGAGGATCACGGCGGTGGGCGCGAGCACACCGGTCGTCCCGACGCCCTCGCCGGCGTCGGCGACGACCTCCTCGGTGCCGGCCAGTCCCGGCCGCGCGACGATGGTCACCCGCGGGGCCGCGTTGTCGGCGGCGAGCAGCGCGCCGATCTCGTCGGCCGACCGCCCGTTGCCCACCAGCGCCTCGCGCAGCGCGCGCACCACCCACAGCGGGTGACTCTCCACGACCGCCAGCCGCGCCAGCTCGTCGGCACCGGCCGCGTCCGCGATCCGCTGCTCCCACTCCTCCGGTGTCGAGCGGCCGACGGTCCGCAGGACGGCGTTGACGAACTGCGACGGACCCGTGCCCAGCTGTTCGCGGGCGAGACCGACGGTCTCGGAGACCGCTGCGTGCGCGGGGACCCGCATGCCGAGCAGCTGGTGGACACCGAGGCGCAGGACGTCCAGCGCGGGCGCGTCGATGGTGCCGACCTCGCGGGAGGCCGCCTGCGCGATGACCGCGTCGTAGCGGCCGCGCAGCCGCAGGGTGCCGTAGGCGAGCTCCGTGGCGAAGGCCGCGTCGCGCCCGGTGATCCGGCGGTCCCGCAGGAGCGGCGGCAGGACGAGGTTGGCGTAGGAGTCGGAGCCGTCCACCGCCCGGAGCACGTCGTAGGCCGCGGTCCGCGCGGGGTCGCTCCCCCGGCGGCGCTGCGACGGTGCGGCCGCGGTCCGCTGGGTCCGCCCCTGCGCGCGTGCCGCACCCCGCTGACGACCGCTCGGGTCGCGCCGGTCGTCCGCGGGGCTCACGCCGCACCGCCCAGCACGGTGTCCGACGCCAGGCGCGCGCCGCGGGCCCAGTCGGCCGCGTCCATCGCTCGCTTGCCCTGCGGGGTCACCTGGGACAGCCGAACGGCGCTGCCGCCCGTCCCGACGAGGACGTCCTTCTTCCCCACGAGCAGCTGCCCCGGGGCCAGGTCGGTGACGTCCGGCATGGGCAGCACGGGCGCGACCCCCAGCCGCGAGCCGTCGGGCAGCGTGGTCCACGCGCCCGGCGCCGGGGTGCAGCCGCGGATCCGGCGGTCGACCGCGTGCGCGGGGTGCGACCAGCGCACGCGTGCGTCCTCGACCTCGATCTTCGGGGCGTGGCTGACGCCGTCGGTCGCCTGGACGACAGGACTGAGGATCCCGTCCTCGAGCG
>NZ_JBFUHU010000373.1:0-3290 GCF_056402235.1 Cellulomonas sp. P4_B5_2 | reverse complement strand
CGATCGTCGGTGAGCTCAACGGTGTCGAGCACCAGGGGTGGGTGGTCACCGCCTACATCCTGGCGATCGCGATCGTCATGCCGCTGTACGGCAAGTTCGGTGACCTCTGGGGCCGGCGCTGGCCGTTCCTCGTCGCCATCGGCCTGTTCACGCTGGCCTCGGCCGGTGCGGGGTTCGCCCAGTCGTTCGGCGAGCTCGTGTTCTGGCGTGGCGTCCAGGGCCTCGGCGGTGGTGGTCTGATGATCCTGTCGCAGGCGATCATCGCGGACATCGTGCCCGCCAAGGACCGCGGCAAGTACATGGGCCCGATGGGCGCGCTGTTCGGCATCTCCGCCGTCATCGGCCCGCTCCTGGGCGGCCTGTTCACGCAGCACGCCGACTGGCGCTGGTGCTTCTGGATCAACATCCCGATCGGCGTCGCGGCGTTCGCCGTGGCCTGGTTCACCCTCAAGCTGCCCACGCACCGCTCGGGCAAGAAGATCGACGTCGCCGGAATCTTCTTCATGGTGATCGCCACGTCCGGCCTCGTGCTGGCCACGAGCTGGGACAGCTGGACCGGCAACCGGGGCTACGACTGGTCCGACCCGGGCCTGCTCGCGCTGGTGATCGGCACGCTCGTCTCGATCGCCGCGTTCATCATGGTCGAGCTCCGCGCGCAGGAGCCCCTGCTGCCGCTGCGCCTGTTCAAGAACCCGACCTTCACCATCGCCACGGCGATCGGCCTCATCCTCGGCATGGGCATGTTCTCCGCCCTGGCCTTCCTGCCGACGTTCCTGCAGATGTCCACCGGCGCCGGTGTGACCGAGTCGGGCTTCCTCCTGCTCCCGATGATGGTCGGCGTCATGATCACCGCGATCGGCTCGGGCATCGCGATCACGAGGACCGGCCGCTACAAGATCTTCCCGGTGGTCGGCCTCGCCATCACCACGGGCGGCGTCGCGTGGCTCACGCAGATCACCGGGGACATGTCGATGTGGCTCTTCGGCGCCATGATCTTCGTGCTCGGTGCGGGCATGGGCCTGGTCATGCAGACGATCGTGCTGGCCGTGCAGAACTCGGTCGACCCGCACGAGATCGGCACCGCGACCAGCACGAACAACTTCTTCCGCGAGATCGGTGCGGCGGTCGGGACGGCGCTGTTCAGCACCATGTTCACCACGAAGCTGGCGGACAACCTGGCCGGTGTCTTCGCCGGGGCGCCTGCCGGTTCGGGCGGCGAGGCCTCCAGCCTGACGCCCGCAGCGGTGCAGGCGCTGCCGGAGCCGCTCAAGACCGGGGTCATCGACGCGTTCACCAACGCGCTGGCGCCCTCGTTCTGGTACCTCGTGCCGGTGATCGCCGTCGGGTTCGTGCTCGCGCTCTTCCTGCGCGAGGTCAAGCTGTCCGACGTGGCCGGCATGGTCGCCCGCGGCGAGGCCGTCGCGGCCGACGGCTCGGGCGCGGACTCGGGCTCCGGCATCGTCGACGAGCTCTCGGCTTCCCCGCACGACGAGCTCCCGACCCAGCGGGACACCGCCTCGGACGACGTCGAGGCCTCCGCCCGCCGGTAATCTGACCCGATGAGCTCCACCGTCCCGGACGGCCAGGCCGTGCGCCGCAAGCGTGCCGCGAAGCCCCAGTTCACCCAGACGATCCTCGTCCTCGAGGCCGTCCTGGTGTTCTTCGCGACGCTCGTGGCGTACGGCCTGCGGCTCGCTCCCGCCTCCACCATCTGGTGGGTGGGCGGGAGCCTGTCCGTGGTGCTGATCCTGCTGTCGGGCCTGGTGTCGCGGCCGGGCGGCTACCTCGCCGGCTCGATCGTCCAGGTGTTCGTCCTGGCGGGCGGGTTCGTGATCCCGATGATGTTCGCGGTGGGCGCGATCTTCGTCGTCCTGTGGGTCGTCGCGCTGCGCCTCGGCGGCAGGATCGACCGGGAGCGGGCGGAGTACGATGCGGCGAACCCGGGAGCGGTCGGTCCGTAGAGCGCCGCACCCGTCATAGGGTTCAGGCCATGACTGACGCACCCACCACGCAGCGCACCCTCGTCCTCGTCAAGCCGGACGGCGTCCGCCGTGGGCTGTCCGGGGAGATCGTCCGCCGCATCGAGGCCAAGGGCTACACCCTCGTCGCCGTCGAGCTGCGCGAGGCCTCCGACGAGCTGCTGGCCGAGCACTACGCCGAGCACGCGGGCAAGCCCTTCCTCACGCCGCTGATCGAGTTCATGCGCTCCGGCCCGGTCCTGGCGGTCGTCGCCGAGGGCCACCGCGCGATCGAGGGCTTCCGTTCGCTCGCCGGCGCCACCGACCCGACGGTCGCCGCCCCCGGCACCATCCGGGGCGACCTCGGCCGCGACTGGGGCCTCAAGGTCATCCAGAACCTCGTGCACGGGTCGGACTCGCAGGAGTCGGCCGCGCGCGAGATCGCCCTCTGGTTCCCCGCGCTCTGACCTCAGCCTCCCCGGAGCTGAGGTGCGCGCACCTTAGGCTCTGTGCGTGCACCTCAAGACCCTCACCCTGCGGGGGTTCAAGTCGTTCGCCTCGGCGACGACCCTGAACTTCGAGCCGGGCGTCACCTGCGTGGTCGGGCCCAACGGCTCGGGCAAGTCCAACGTCGTCGACGCSTTGRCCTGGGTGATGGGGGAGCAGGGCGCCAAGKCGCTGCGCGGCGGMAAGATGGAGGACGTCATCTTCGCCGGCACCGCCGGGCGTCCGCCGCTGGGCCGCGCCGAGGTGGCGCTCACCATCGACAACGCCGACGGCGCGCTGCCGATCGAGTACTCCGAGGTCACCATCTCGCGGACGCTGTTCCGCAACGGTGGGTCCGAGTACGCGATCAACGGCCAGGGCTGCCGGCTGCTGGACATCCAGGACCTGCTGTCGGACTCCGGCCTGGGCCGGGAGATGCACGTCATCGTGGGCCAGGGCCAGCTCGACGCGGTCCTGCGCGCCACCCCCGAGGAGCGCCGCGGGTTCATCGAGGAGGCCGCAGGGGTCCTCAAGCACCGCAAGCGCAAGGAGAAGGCGCTCCGCAAGCTGGAGTCGATGCAGGCCAACCTCACGCGGCTCGGGGACCTGACCGGGGAGATCCGCCGCCAGCTCGGCCCGCTCGGCCGGCAGGCGGAGGTCGCCCGCAAGGCGGCGGTCGTCCAGGCGGACCTGCGCGACGCCCGCGCGCGGCTGCTGGCCGACGACCTCGCGCAGCTGACCTCCACGCTCGAGCAGGAGATCGCCGACGAGAGCGCCCTGCGCGCCCGCCGCGAGGAGGTCGAGGGCGCGCTCGCCGCGACCCGCGCCCGTCTGGCCACGCTCGCT
>NZ_JBFUHU010000372.1:0-3292 GCF_056402235.1 Cellulomonas sp. P4_B5_2 | reverse complement strand
GTCATAGCGAAGGGGAAACGCCCGGTCCCATTCCGAACCCGGAAGCTAAGCCCTTCAGCGCCGATGGTACTGCACTCGCCAGGGTGTGGGAGAGTAGGACGCCGCCGGACATCATTCAGAAAGAGCCATCCCTTCGGGGGTGGCTCTTTCTGTTTCCCGGACAGCTGCGTGCGGGTTCTCGGGCTGTCCTCTGAGTGCGTCGGTGCAGGTCAGAGGAGTGCCTCGACGGTGTCGGCGAGCGCCTCGACCGAGAGCTGGCCGTCGAGAACGAGCGTGGCTCCGCGCCGTAACAATGGTTCGACGGTGGTGACGTATTCAATGATCTGCGCGCGGTCGGCCGCATTCCTTCCGTAGGGGTTGGTCGTCCGCGTGGCGACGCGTGCGAGCAGGACGTCGAGCGGTGCAGTGAGCAGGACGACGTGCTCGAAGCGGTCGTAGAAGCGGCCCTGGTTCTCGACGGTCCCGGAGATGACGATGTCGTGGTGAGCGGCGAGCAGCTGCGCCATCCGCGGTTCGTCCCACGTGCCGTCGGGCAGCTGCCAACCGTCGTGGTCGGTGTCCACGGTCCGGTGTCCCCGCGTGCTCAGTGCTGCGAGCAGAGTGGATTTCCCCGCGCCGGACATGCCTGTCACCAGTACCCGCGCCATGGGATCGACCGTAGCGAGAAAGGGCCCGCACCGAGTGGTGCGGGCCCCTTCTCGTCTCGACTCCGCGTAGTGGGTCAGCCGGCCTCGAACACGACGACGCCCAGCGGGGGGACGCGGATCGAGGCGGAGTAGGGCCGACCGTAGTGGGGCTCGGGCAGGGCCTCGATCTCGCCGAGGTTGCCGACGCCGGATCCGCCGTAGGCCTCGGAGTCGGAGTTGAAGATCTCGCGCCACCGGCCACCGCGGGGCAGTGCCAGGCGGTAGCCCTCGTGCGGGATGCCGGCGAAGTTGACGACCACCGCGACGGGCGGGGAGTCGTAGCCCTTGCGCAGGTAGGCGAGGGTGTTGCGGAAGGCGTCGTCGGAGTCGATCCACTCGAAGCCGTCGGGCGTGTGGTCGAGCTGCCAGAGCGCCGGTGTCTCCTTGTAGACCCGGTTGAGGTCCGCGACGGAGCGCAGGACGCCCTGGTGGGCGGGGTCGTCGAGCGCGTGCCAGTCGAGGGAGCGCGACTCGGCCCACTCGGTCTGCTGCGCGAACTCGGAGCCCATGAAGAGCAGCTGCTTGCCGGGGTGGGTCCACTGGTAGCCCAGCAGCAGGCGGACGCCGGCGAGCTTCTGCCAGTGGTCGCCGGGCATCCGCTCGTACAGCGAGCCCTTGCCGTGCACGACCTCGTCGTGGCTGATGGGGAGCACGAAGCGCTCGGAGTAGGCGTAGACCATCGAGAAGGTGATCTCGTTGTGGTGGTAGCGCCGGTGGACGGGCTCCTCGGCCAGGTAGCGGAGGGTGTCGTTCATCCAGCCCATGTTCCACTTCAGGCCGAACCCGAGGCCGTTGCCGTCGGTGGGGGCCGTGACGCCTGGCCACGCGGTCGACTCCTCGGCGATCATCATGATCCCCGGGGTGCGCCGGTAGGCGGTGGCGTTGGCTTCCTGCAGGAACGAGATGGCGTCCAGGTTCTCGCGGCCGCCGTACTGGTTGGGCCGCCACTGCCCGGGCTTGCGGGAGTAGTCGAGGTAGAGCATCGAGGCGACGGCGTCGACCCGCAGGCCGTCGACGTGGAATTCCTCGAGCCAGTAGGTGGCGTTCGCGACGAGGAAGTTGCGGACCTCGGAGCGGCCGAAGTTGAAGACGTAGGTGCCCCAGTCGGGGTGCTCGCCCAGCAGGGGGTCCGGGTGCTCGTACAGCGGGGTGCCGTCGAACTGCGCGAGCGACCACTCGTCCTTGGGGAAGTGGGCAGGGACCCAGTCGACGATGACGCCGACTCCCGCCCGGTGCAGCGTGTCGACCAGGTGGCGGAAGTCGTCGGGGTGGCCGAACCGGGAGGTCGGCGCGAAGTACGACGAGACCTGATAGCCCCAGGAGCCACCGAACGGGTGCTCGGCGACGGGCAGCAGCTCCACGTGCGTGAAGCCGAGGGAGACGACGTGCTCGGTCAGCTGGACGGCCAGGTCGCGGTAGGACAGCCCGACGCGCCACGAGCCGAGGTGGACCTCGTAGACGCTCATGGGCGCGGTGTGGGGGTCGCGGGAGCTGCGGGCGGTCAGCCAGTCGGCGTCGGACCACTCGTAGTGGGACTCGATGACGACCGAGGCGGTCGCGGGTGGGATCTCCGTGCCCTGCGCCAGGGGGTCGGCCTTCTGGCGCCACGACCCGTCGTTGCCGAGCACCTCGAACTTGTATCGCGCGCCGGCGCCGACGCCCGGGGCGAAGATCTCCCAGACGCCGCTGTCGCCGAGGGAGCGCATGGCGTGGGACGCGCCCTGCCAGTAGTTGAAGTCACCGACCACGCGCACGGCGCGGGCGTTCGGTGCCCAGACGGCGAAGGCCGTGCCCGCCACGTCCCCGAGCTCGCCCGGGTAGCTGCGCGTGTTGGCGCCGAGCACGGTCCACAGCTGCTCGTGCCGGCCCTCGCGCACGAGGTGGCGGTCCAGCTCCTGCACCGTCGGCAGGAAGCGGTAGGGGTCGTCGACGACGGAGGCGTGGCCGTCGTAGGTGACCTCGAGCCGGTAGTCCGGGACGTCCGCGCCGGGGAGCACCGCCACCCAGATGCCGTCCTGCTCGTGCCGCGCGGCGACCCGTGACGTCGACGTCGTGACGACGACGGACTCGGCCAGCGGGCGCAGGGTGCGGATGGTGACGCCGCCCCCTCCGACGTGGGGGCCGAGGACGTCGTGCGGTGAGTAGTGGGCCCCATGGGCGACGGTACGAAGGGTGTCGACGTCGACGGGGACCGGGGACGGGCTCATGCCCCTACCCAACCACCCGCAGGGTGCGAGCGCAGGACGGTCCTCCGGGTGACCTGCGTCTCAGGCGTCGTCCCGAGGGGCGGTGGTCGTCGTCCCGCGTGCCACGAGCCGCGGGAGCGGGGCCGTGTACGAGCGGACGGTGCCCGAGGCGAGCAGGTTGAGGACGCAGTCGGCCACCTGGACGCCCATGGCGTGCACGTCGAGGCTCATGGCCGACAGGGCGGGGTGGGAGAGCCGGCAGAGGGCCGAGTCGTCCCAGGCGAGCAGGGAGAGCCGCTCGGGGACGGCGACGTCCATCTCGTGCGCGACGCCGAGGCCCGCGACGGCCATGACGTCGTTGTCGTAGATGATCGCGGACGGCGGCGTCCCGCGACCGAGCAGGACCCGGGTGGCCCGGGT
>NZ_JBFUHU010000371.1:0-3314 GCF_056402235.1 Cellulomonas sp. P4_B5_2 | reverse complement strand
GCCGACGAACGCGGCCATGACCTGCTGCGCGGCGAGCGTGCGGCCATTCGCGGCCTCGAGGCGGGAGCGCGGCACGATGTCCGGGACCAGCGCCGACCCGGCGAGGTCGACGAACACGTCGGTCACGCCGTAGAGCAGCACGATCACCGTGAGCGCGGCGATCGTCATGTGGCCGGAGGCCACCAGCCAGACCGCCACCCCGAGCAGCAGCGCGCGGGCCCCGAGGCCCACCACCTGCGTGTACTTGCGGTCGCGGCGGTCGACCACCACGCCGGCGGCCAGCCCGAGCAGGAGCCAGGGCAGCCACGCGGCCGCGGTCAGCAGGGCGATCTGGCTGGGGGACCGCGTGAGCGTGAGGGCGTACAGCGGCACGCCGGTCTGCACGATGCCGTCGCCGAGGTTGGCCATCCCGGTCGCGGTCAGGTGGGCGGTGAACCGGCGGCCGAGGGGCTCGCGCGCGGCGACCTGCTCGCTCATGGGGGACTCCTGCGATGGGACGGTAGGATCGAAGAGAATTCTCTGCAAAGACAACTCTGCAAAGGTATCTCTGCGAATGAGCGAGAGCAAGCCCCTCCCGTTCCGAGCCCGTGCCATCGGGCCGGAGGAGCTCAAGGCATTGGCGCACCCGCTGCGGATGGCGATGTACGACTACCTGTCCGAGCACGGGTCGGCGACGGCCAGCCAGCTCGGCCGCCGACTCGGGGAGAGCAGCGGGCAGACCAGCTACCACCTGCGCCAGCTGGAGAAGCACGGCTTCGTCGAGGACGACCCGGCGCACGAGCGGGGGCGCGACCGGTGGTGGCGCGCGGTCGGGTACAGCGTCGACGGGCGGGACATGCTGCGCGACCCCCGGACCGCCGAGGCGGCCAACGCGCTGCTGCAGGGGGTCGTCGCCGAGCGCGCCCAGGTGCTGAGCCGGTGGATGCTCACGGGCGACACCCCGGAGTGGGAGGAGGCGGCGCTGAACGACCGGACGACGGCGGACCTCACCCTCGAGGAGCTGCAGGAGGTCGTGGTGGCGGTGCAGGAGATCATCGACGACGCGGTCAAGAGCGCCAAGGAGCGCAAGGCTGCCGGCGATGTCGAAGGCCGCCGGCGCGTGCGGATCTACTTCGACGCCCTGCCGCTGCCCCGCGAGGACGATTCCCGCCCCTGAGTTGTGCAGATCGAAAGAACCGCGGTTGTTTCCGGCCGTGAGTGATGGAATCCGCGCACGAAGGGGTCCACCGTGGAAGGACCTGGTCCCTTCACGGAGGTCGTCATGACGCTCGTCGAGCCGCACCCGTTCGACTACCCGTTCGACCTGACGCCCGTGCGTGTTCCTGCAGCACCGGGCGGACGGCGGCACCGAGCACTGCAGGCGTGGGTCGGCGCGGTCGCGGCGCTCACCGAGCCCGACGAGGTCGTCTGGGTGGACGGGTCCGCCGAGCAGGCATCGGCCCTGGTCGAGGACATGGTCGAGTCAGGCACGCTGATCCGGCTGAACGAGGAGCTGCGTCCGGGCTCCTACCTCGCACGCTCCGACCCGTCCGACGTCGCGCGGGTCGAGGACCGCACGTTCATCTGCTCGGAGGACCCCGACGACGCCGGCCCGACCAACCACTGGCGCGAGCCGCACGTCATGCGGGCCGAGCTGGCGGGGGTGTTCGCCGGGTCGATGCGCGGGCGGACCATGTACGTCGTCCCGTTCTCGATGGGTCCGCTGGGCGGTCCGATCTCGCAGCTGGGCGTCCAGGTGACCGACTCGCCGTACGTCGTGGTGAGCATGCGGATCATGACGCGGGTGGGCACCCCGGTGCTCGAGCTGCTGGGGAACGATGGGGAGTTCGTCCCCGCGGTGCACTCGGTGGGCGCACCCCTGGGACCGGACGACGACGACGTCCCGTGGCCGTGCAGTTCGACGAAGTACATCGCGCACTTCCCCGAGACGCGCGAGATCTGGTCGTTCGGGTCCGGCTACGGCGGCAACGCCCTGCTGGGCAAGAAGTGCTTCGCGCTGCGGATCGCGTCCGTCATGGCGCGCGACGATGGCTGGCTCGCCGAGCACATGCTCGTCCTGCGCGTGACGTCCCCGACGGGCCGGGTGTCGCACGTCGCCGCCGCCTTCCCGTCCGCCTGCGGCAAGACGAACCTGGCGATGCTCCAGCCGACGATCCCGGGCTGGACGGTCGAGACGATCGGCGACGACATCGCGTGGCTGCGCCCGGGCGGACCGGGCACCGACGGACGCCTGCGCGCGATCAACCCCGAGGCCGGCTTCTTCGGCGTCGCCCCCGGGACGGGCGTGAGCACCAACCCGGCCGCCATCGCGACGCTGACGCACGACGTGATCTTCACCAACGTCGCCCTCACCGACGAGGGCGACGTCTGGTGGGAGGGCCTGACCCCGGAGCCGCCCGCGCACCTGGTCGACTGGCAGGGCCGGGACTGGACGCCCGCGTCCGACGAGCCGGCAGCCCACCCGAACAGCCGGTTCACGGTCGCCGCCGACCAGTGCCCGACGATCGCGGACTCCTGGGACTCGCCCGAGGGGGTGCCCGTCGACGCGATCTGGTTCGGCGGCCGGCGGGCCACCAACGTGCCGCTGGTCGCGCAGGCCCGGAACTGGGCGCACGGGGTGTTCCTGGGCGCGACGATCGCGTCCGAGCAGACCGCCGCCGCGGAGGGGCCCGTCGGCACGCTGCGTCGCGACCCCTTCGCCATGCTCCCGTTCTGCGGCTACAACATGGCCGACCACTGGGGGCACTGGCTCCGGCTCGGCGCGCAGCTCTCGGCCCGTGGCATCCCGCTGCCGGCGATCTTCGGCATCAACTGGTTCCGCAAGGGAGCGGACGGGTCCTACCTGTGGCCCGGGTTCGGGCAGAACGCACGGGTGCTCGCCTGGGCGCTGGAGCGGCTCGACGGGTCGGTGGAGGGGACCGACTCGCCGATCGGCGTGCTGCCCGCACCCGGTGAGCTGGACCTGGACGGGCTGGACCTGCCGCAGGGCGCGCTGGAGCAGCTGCTCGAGGTCGACCCGGAGGCGTGGCTCGCGGAGTGCGACCTGACCGAGGAGTTCTTCGCCCGGTTCGGCGACCGGCTGCCAGTGGCGATGCTGGACGAGCTCGACGGTCTCCGGGCGCGTCTGCGGTCCGCGGAGGCCGCCGGGTAGGCTCCCGGCCCGTGAAGATCCTCGTCGTCGGCACCGGTGCCCGTGAGCACGCGCTCGTCCGCGCGCTCTCCCTCGACCCGGCGGTGACCGCGCTGCACGCGGCCCCGGGGAACCCCGGCATCGGGACGCTGGCCACGCTGCACGCGGTCGACCAGCTGGACGG
>NZ_JBFUHU010000370.1:0-3343 GCF_056402235.1 Cellulomonas sp. P4_B5_2 | reverse complement strand
CGGCAGGTCCGCGCCCGCGAGCACCGACAGCAGCGTGGACTTGCCCGCACCGGACGGCCCGACGACCGCGATCATCTCCCCGGCGCCCACCGTGAGGTCCAGTCCCTGCAGCGCCTGCACCTCGACGGAGCCGTGCTGGTGGATGCGGACGAGCGACTCGCACTCCACGAGGGGGCGGGCCTCCTGCGTCATCGCGGGCACGGCACTSCCTTCCCTCGGCCGGGAGTCGGGTGCACCGGGCAAACATACGCGCGGCGCCGCGTCCGACCGGCCGGAACCCACCGCCGCGCCGGGAGGTCGCCCGATCACCGCTACCGGAGCTTGAGGCCGCGGGAGTCCGTGCTGTCGGTGGCCAGCAGCATCACGCCGTCGATGAACGCCCAGACGGCCACGCCGAAGACGAGCACGAGGCCGACGAGGAGGAACGCGGTGATCCACCCGACGACCGTGAGGACGAGCTGCGTGACCGCGATGCTCGTGTGCCCGGTGTAGAACCGCCCGACGCCCAGCGTCCCGAGGAAGATCTGCAGCAGGCCGGCGACGAGCTTCTGCTTGTCCGACAGCGGCTGCCCCGTGAACGGGTCCCGGCCGTAGGGCGCCCCCGGATCGTGCACCGGGTAGCCGTACGGTCCCGGGGGGTACATCGCCATGGCGCGACCTTATCGGCCGGCGGAACCGTCTTGGGCGTGTCCGGGACTCGCGAGAGGATCACTGTCATGA
Source organism: Cellulomonas sp. P4_B5_2 (assembly GCF_056402235.1). Lineage (NCBI taxonomy): Bacteria > Bacillati > Actinomycetota > Actinomycetes > Micrococcales > Cellulomonadaceae > Cellulomonas > Cellulomonas sp. P4_B5_2. Next base: position 2,623 of record NZ_JBFUHU010000370.1, on the reverse strand, counting down.
CTCTCTGGCTCACCGGCGACCCGACCGCCGACCAGCTCCTCACCGACGACCCGTTCGCCCTGCTCATCGGCATGCTCCTGGACCAGCAGGTGACCATGGAGTCGGCCTTCGCGGGTCCCGCCAAGATCGCCGCCCGCATGGACGGCCTCGACGTCCACCGCATCGCGGAGGCCGACCCCGAGACGTTCGCGGCCCTGTGCGCGACGCCTCCCGCGGTGCACCGCTACCCGGGCTCGATGGCCGGCCGGATCCAGGCGGTGGCCGCCGCGGTCGCGCGCGACTACGACGGGGACGTCACGCGGCTGTGGACCGACGGCGACCCGGACGGGCCGACGGTGCTGAAGCGGCTCAAGGCGCTGCCGGGCTTCGGCGACCAGAAGGCGCGGATCTTCCTGGCCCTGCTCGGCAAGCAGCGCGGCGTGCAGCCGACCGGCTGGGCCGAGGCCGCCGGCGCCTACGGGGAGCCCGGGGCGCGCCGGTCCATCGCGGACGTCACCGACCCGGTCTCGCTGAGCGAGGTCCGGGCCACCAAGCAGGCGGCGAAGGCGGCCGCGAAGGCTACGGCTGGCCCCTGAGGGCGTCCTTCCAGCCCTGCGAGTACGCCTCGGCGCTGCCCTGCTGGAACATGTCCTCGTCGCCGAGCCGGACGAGCACGCGCGCGCCCGGTCCGTCGTCGTCGGTCACCAGGTGCCCGAGGCCGCGCACGACCGCGAGCGGCCGCCCCTCGGCCTTGCCCTTGACCAGCTCGCCGGCCGACGCGATCTCGTCGGCCACCGCGGCCTGCGTCATGATCAGCGGCCGACCGAACGTGTCCACCTGACCGCGCAGGTCGTCGAGCACGACGAGTCCCGCGGCGCCGATGGCGATGTCGGTGACACCCTGCCGCCACGGGCGCCCGGCGGTGTCGGTGATGACGACCCCCACCCGGACGCCGAACGCCGCCGACAGCCCCGCCCGGATCCGCCGCGCGGACGCGTCCGGGTCGAGCGGCAGCAGCAGCACGGTGCCCTCGGGGGTGTTGGAGGCGTCGACGCCGGCCGCGGCCATGACGAGGCCGAGCCGGTTCTCCACGATCCGGGTGACCCCCGAGGCGTGCTCGCGGGTCGCGACGACGCGGACGGTCTCGTCGGTGATCGCCTGCTCGCGGTCGTCGGCGGAGACCACGCGGCCCTCGGCCTTGGAGACCACCTTGCTGGTCAGGACGAGGATGTCACCGTCGATCAGCGGGTCGTCGCGGAGCAGCTCGGCGAGCAGCTGCACGAGGTCGTCGCCGGGCGCGATCTCGGGCAGCCCGTCGGGCGCCCAGACCTCGAGGCGGGAGCTCATCGCACCAGGTTGGGCAGCACGTCCGCCCCGAACGTCTCGATCCACTCGCGCTGGTTGCGCCCGACGTTGTGCAGGTAGATGCGGTCGAACCCGAGGTCCACGTACTTCTGGATCTCGGCGCGGTGCTTGTCGGGGTCCGCCGAGATGACCATCCGGCCCTCGAAGTCCTCCGGGCGCACCAGCTTGGCCATCTGCTCGAAGTCGAACGGCGAGCGGATGTCGGCCTTGGGGAACTTCATGCCGCCGTTGGGCCACTCGTGCATCGCGTGCGCCAGGGCCAGCTCGTCGGTCTCGGCCCACGACAGGTGCAGCTGCAGGACCTTCGGCATCGCCTCGGGGTCCTTGCCGGCCTCGCGCGCGCCCTCGTCGAACTTGCCGAACAACCCGGAGATCTTCTCCAGCGGTGCGCCGACCGTGATGAGCCCGTCGGCCAGCCGCCCGGCGCGCTTGGCGGTCACGGGACCGGCCGTCGCGACGAGGATCTCGGGGGCGACCTCGGGCATGGTCCACAGGCGCGTGGACTCCAGCTTGTAGAACTGCCCGGCGTGCTTGACGTCCTTGCCCGCGATCGACGCCGCGAACAGCTTCTTGATGATGTCGATGGCCTCGAACATGCGGTTGATCCGCTCGGGGGCCTCGGGCCAGTAGTTGGCGACGATGTGCTCGTTCAGGGCCTCGCCCGAGCCCAGGCCCAGCCAGTGCCGGCCCGGGTACATCGCGGCGAGGGTGGCCGACGCCTGCGCCACCATCGCGGGGTGCCACCGGAACGTCGGGGCGGTGACGCCGGGGCCGATGTCGCCCGTCGTGCGCTCCCCCAGCGCGGTCAGCACGTTCCAGACGAACGCCGCCTGCCCCTGCGCCGGCACCCACGGCTGGTAGTGGTCGGCCGCCATGACCCCGGAGAACCCGTGGGCCTCCGCGTGGACGGACAGCTCGACCGCCTCGGTCGGGTGGAACTGCTCGAGCATCGCCGCGTACCCGACCGTGAGGCCGTCCGCCGTGACCGTTGCCATCCATTGCTCCTTCGTGGGCCCTCGTCGTCGATCACCCTAACCGCGCGACCAGGCAGGATGATGCCCGTGAGCGACGACACCGTGGCGATCGAGGTGCACTGGGCGCACACCGTTCCCGCCGACGAGCTCCTCGGCGCACTGACGCCCGGCGAGCGCGACCGCGTCGCGACGATCCGGACGGCGGAGGCGCGGGACGGGATCGCGTCGTCCCTGCTGCTGGCGCGGACCGCGGTCGGTTCGTGGGCCGGGGTGACCGCCGGCTCGGTCGAGCTGCACCGCCGCTG
>NZ_JBFUHU010000369.1:0-3377 GCF_056402235.1 Cellulomonas sp. P4_B5_2 | reverse complement strand
CGTGACGGTAGTCACACGCAGGCGCACGCCCGGTGCACGTTACTGGCAGGTACGGCATTCGTCACCTTCTGGCGAAATGATCGTTTCCTGTTCGTGACCTGCGCCCTCAGCGCAGCGGCACGAACACGAACGACCCGTGCGTGGTGATCTCCGTCCGGCCGTCCCTGCGCTCGACCAGGTGCATCGTCGAGCGCACCGGGATCACCATGCGCGCGTCGTCGCCGAGCTGGTCCACCAGGGCGGTCGGCAGCCGGCGCGGCGACGCCGAGACGAGGATCCGGTCCCACCCGCCGTCGACGGGCCGGCCGAGCGCACCCGGGGTCGCCGGCTCGATGCGGGCCCAGGGCAGGTCGCACGCGTCGAGGTTCTCCGCACCCCACTCGGCCAGCTCGGGGTCCAGCTCCAGCCCGAGCACCTCGCCGCGGGAACCGACGAGCCACGCGAGCAGCGCGGTCGTCCAGCCGGAGCCGGAGCCGACGTCGAGCACCCGCGCCCCGACGGGCACCTGCAGGAGCCGGAGCATGAACGAGACGGTGCTCGGCTGCGAGCTGGTCTGCCCGTGCCAGAGGGGCAGCGGGTGGTCCTCCGCCGCACGGGCGCGCTGCTCCGGTGGCAGGAACCGCTCACGGGCGAGCTCGCGCATCGCCTCGGCCACGTCGGCGGCGCGTGTCGGGTCGGCCTGCGCACCCATGAGGTGAGCCTACGATCGGGCCTCCAGCGCGAGGAGGCGGAGATGGCCGAGTACGACGTCGTGGTCGTCGGCTCCGGGTTCGGCGGGTCCGTGGCGGCCCTGCGGCTGGTCGAGAAGGGCTACCGCGTCCTCGTGCTCGAGGCGGGCCGACGGTTCACCGACGAGACGTTGCCGCGCACCTCGTGGGACGTCAGCCGGTTCCTCTGGGCGCCGCGGCTGGGCTGGCTCGGCATCCAGCGGATCCACGTGCTGCCCGACGTCGTGGTGCTCGCCGGGGCGGGCGTCGGGGGCGGTTCGCTCGTCTACGCGAACACCCTCTACCGGCCCACGTCCGACGCGTTCTACGCCGACCCCCAGTGGGCCGGCATCACCGACTGGCGCGCCGAGCTGGCGCCGTACTACGACCAGGCGAGCCGGATGCTCGGCGTCGTCGACAACCCCACGTGCACGCCGTCCGACCAGATCGTGCGCAAGGCCGCCGTCGACCTGGGCGTCGGGGACTCGTTCCGGCTGGCGCCGGTGGGCGTGGTGTTCGGGACACCGGGCGCGCGGGTGCCGGACCCCTTCTTCGGGGGTGCCGGCCCGGAGCGGCGCGGCTGTCTCGAGTGCGGCGAGTGCATGACGGGCTGCCGCCACGGCGCCAAGAACACGCTGCCCACCAACTACCTGTACCTGGCCGAGCGCGCGGGGGCCCGGGTGGTCGCCGAGACGACCGTGACCTCGGTGCGCCCGCGCGGTCAGGAGTGGGAGGTCCGCACCAGGCGCACGGGCCGCAGGGGCGGCGACCGGACCGTGACCGCCGACCAGGTGGTCGTCGCGGCCGGCACGTGGGGCACCCAGGAGCTGCTGCACCGGATGAAGGGGGACGGCACGCTGCCGCGGCTGTCCGACCGGCTCGGGGAGCTGACCCGGACCAACAGCKAGTCGCTCGGCGGCGCAGCGACGCGGTGGCGCGGGTGGCGACGCCGGCCGGACCTCACGCGCGGAGTGGCCATCACGTCCTCGGTGCACCTCGACGACCACACCCACCTCGAGCCGGTCCGGTACGGCCGCGGGTCCAACCTCATGGGCCTGCTGAGCACGGTCCTCACCGACGGCGGAGGACGCGTCCCCCGACCGGTGCGCTGGCTCGGCAACGTGCTGCGCCACCCCGGTCAGGTGGCGTCGCTGCTCCTCGGCCTGGGCAGCTGGTCGCAGCGGACCGTCATCGGGCTGGTCATGCAGACCGGCGGCGCCTCGATCACCGTGCGGCTGCGGCGGACGTGGCGGGGAACCACGCGGCTGACGTCGACCCCCGGGGAGGGTGAGCCCAACCCGACCTGGATCCCGGCTGCGAACGCCGCCTACCGCCGGATGGCCGCGCACCTCGGCGGCTTCGCGGCGAGCAGCCTCGGCGAGGTGGTCGACGTGCCCATGACCGCCCACTTCCTGGGCGGCTGCACGATCGGGCGCTCCCCGGACGAGGGGGTGGTCGACGCCTACCACCGGGTGTTCGGCTACCCCGGGCTGCACGTGGTGGACGGCTCGACGATCTCCGCCAACCTCGGGGTCAACCCGTCCCTCACCATCACCGCGCAGGCGGAGCGGGCGATCTCGCTGTGGCCCAACGCGGGGGAGCCCGATCCACGGCCCGCTCCCGGGGAGCGGTACGAGCGGGTGAGCCCGGTGCGCCCGGTGCGGCCGGTGGTGCCGGCGTCGGCCCCGGGTGCGCTGCGCCTGACCGTCCTCTAGACGGTCTCCTTCATCGGGACCACGGGGATCATCCCCGTGCGCGGGACGTCCGCCGCGGACTGGGCCGGCACGAACTTCGGCTTGCGGCCCGGGCGACCCCGCTCGCGGCGCATCTCGATGCCCTCGAGCGTCGTCGCGCGCCAGACGGCACCGCCGTTCAGGCGCCCGTCCGGCTGCGGGAGCCACGGCACCTTGCGGGACAGCCAGACCCGGATCGTGGCGTGCTCGACCCCGAGCCGGTCGGCCAGCCGGGCGATGTCGTAGAGGTCGTCGAGGCCCTGCACCGGGGTGGTCGGTGCGGGCGGGGCGGCGGGTGGTTCGGGGTGCACGGCGAAAGCGTAGCGGCCCGTCCCTGTGAATTGTGTGACGGAGACGTGACGAGATCCACACGAGATCTCCCCCGCTATGGGGCCTCAAGTGTCAGGGGTGACCTTCCGAAGAACTTAACGTGTTACGCGTGAGTAACAAGATTCCGTTCCGAGGTCGGCCAGCGAGTGGCCGGCACGCTGCGGCGCGCCCTGCGCCCGCGCGTGCTGTCGCCCACCCCGCCCGCCTCGCCCAGGGTGCCGTGGTCACGGCGCTCGCTCTGAGCATGTGCGCGATGGTGGCCGTCTCGGCGAATGCGCGTGACGGTGGGAGCGCGCTCATCGGCGTGCTCCCGGCCCCCAGCTCGACCGCGCAGGTCGAGCAGGCGCGGGCCGGTGCGGTCGAGGTCGCCACCGACGCCATGCAGGTCGCCCAGTCGGTCCAGGCGGAGGCGTCCCAGGTCGCGATCGACGCCACGCAGCTCCAGGCCCTCGAGGCCGCGACCGCGCACCTCGACGAGCTGCTCACCGTCGCGGCCGCCGAGGTCGACCGGGGAGCAGCGACGTCGCGATCGGCCGAGCGCGACGAGGTCACCGGCATGGAGGGCACCTCCGTCGCTGCGGAGGAGCCCGCCGCCGCCGCGACGAGC
>NZ_JBFUHU010000368.1:0-8702 GCF_056402235.1 Cellulomonas sp. P4_B5_2 | reverse complement strand
CGACGTGCACCGGTCGACGGGCTCCGACGGGACGCTGCCGACGATCGTGTGGGTGCACGGTGGCGCGTGGCTGTCGGGCAGCAAGGACCTGATCGCCAACTACCTGCGGGTCGTCGCCGGCGGCGGGTGCACGGTGGTGGGCGTCGACTACTCCATCGCCCCGCGCGCCACCTACCCGACGCCCGTCCTGCAGGTCCTCGACGCGCTCGCGTTCCTCACGGAGCATGCCGACGAGCTGGGCGTCGACGCCGACCGCCTCGTGCTCGCGGGCGACTCCGCGGGTGCGCAGATCGCGGCGCAGGTGATCGGCGTGGTGATCGACCCGGCGTACGCGGCCTCGATYGGCGCCCACCCCCGGGTCACCCGGGACCAGCTCGCCGGTGCGGTGCTGTTCTGCGGCGTCTTCGACATGTCGCTCGCGCGCGGGCTGCGGGGCCGGCCCCGGTGGTTCGTCGACTCCGTGATGCGCTCGTTCACCGGCAGCGCGGACTACCTCGACGACCCCCGCTTCGCGGGCATCTCGGTGGTCAGGCACCTGACCCCCGACTTCCCCCCGACGCTGGTGTCCTGCGGCAATGCCGACCCGCTGATCGGCCACTCCCAGTCGCTGCTCACCACGCTCGAGGCCCTCGGGGTGCCGCACGAGACGCTGCTGTTCGAGCCCGACCGCGAGCCACCCCTCGGTCACGAGTACCAGTTCCACGTGCACACCGACGCGGGCCAGGAGGCCCTGGCGACGATGCAGCGGTTCGTGGAGGGGCTGGCCTGAGGTCAGCCCTGACGGACCGCCGCGCGGTGCTCGATCGCCACGACCGCGAGCGACAGCAGGCCCGGCACGATCACGACCAGCGGCGCGAGCATCCACACCATCACCGCGCACAGCCCGAGCGCGACGACGAGCAGGAACGTGCCCGTCAGGTCGTCCCCGGCACGCTTGGYGGCGGTCTGCACGACGGTCGCCCACCGTGCGCCGGGCGACCAGCCGGCGGCCGCGCGCAGCACGACGACGAGCAGGATCGCGACCAGGAACCCGGTCGCGATCCGGACCCCGGCGCCGCCGGGTATCCCGCCCTGGCCGATGAGCTGCAGGTTGACCAGCAGGACCAGCAGCAGCACCGGCATGCCGATGGACACCAGCCAGACGCCGCGGCAGGCCGCGCGGAAGTCCTCCCACAGGGCGGCCACGGTGTCCGGCCGACCGTCGAGGTGGCGTCGGACGTGGGACACCCCGGCGGCGAGCGCAGGGACGGCCGTGATGATCGGGAGGCTGAGCACCGAGACTCCGAGGCCGACGAGGAGCGCCTCGCTGAACAGCCCGAACCGTCCGCCGCCGAGCAGCGGCTTCTGGTCGGGACCGGGCGTGAGGTCGTCGGGACCCGGGTCCGCCGGGCGGCTGGAGTCGTCGTCGGGAAGCGGGGTGCTCATGGCTCCCAGGCTGACACGCTCCTGCCGCCCTGCGGAAACCGCCATCAGCCCTTGAGCCCCTGCGTCGCCACGCCCTCGACGAGGTAGCGCTGGAAGACCAGGAAGAAGAGCATGACCGGGACGAGCGCGAGGACGGCCATGGCCATCTGGGCGCCGTAGTCCGAGGTGGTCGTCTGGTCGACGAAGAGCCGCAGCGCGATGGGCAGCGAGTACAGGTCGGGCTTCTTCAGGTACAGCAGGGGTCCGAAGAAGTCGTTCCAGGACCAGATGAACGCGAAGATCGCGCTGGTGACCAGGGCGGGCTTCATCAGCGGCAGCATGATCGAGCGGAAGATCCGCACGTGCCCCGCGCCGTCGATGCGTGCGGCCTCGTCGAGCTCGCGCGGCAGGTTGCGCATGAACTGGACCATGAGGAACACGAAGAACGCCTCGGCGGCCAGGAACTTGCCGATCAGCAGGGGCACGAAGGTGTCGACCAGGCCGAGCCGGTTGAACACGATGTACTGCGGGATGATCACCACGTGGAACGGCAGCAGGAGCGTGCCGATCATGAGGGCGAAGAAGACGTYGCGCCCGGGGAAGTCGATCCGCGCGAAGGCGTAGGCGCTGATCGAGCAGGACAGCGTGATCCCGATGACGGAGCCGACGGCCAGGATCGTCGAGTTCATGAAGAACGTCCAGAACGAGACGCCGCCGATGCCCTCGATGGCCTTCTGGAAGTTGGCCACGGTGAAGTCGGTGGGGATGAGGCTGACGTTGCCGACGATCTCGCTGGACGGCTTGAACGAGGACATCAGCATCCACACCGCGGGGTAGAGCACGATCACGATCAGGGCGAGCGAGCACAGATGGAAGATCAGAGCCCGGCCGCGCTTGCGGTTCTTGGTCGACTGGCGCAGTCGCGCGCTGTCGTGCGAGCTGACGATGTGGTCGGAAGTCGAGGCGACGGTGCTCATCACTTCCCCTCCCCGGAGTAGTGGACCCAGTGCTTCGAGCTCCAGAAGAAGACGGCCGCGAGTGCGCCGACGACGATCACGAGGATCCAGGCCATCGCCGAGGCGTAGCCCATCTGGAAGTCCTGGAAGCCGCGGAAGTAGAGGTACAGGGTGTAGAAGAGCGTGGACCTGGCGGGGCCGCCGGTGCCGTTGGAGATGATGAACGCCGACGCGAAGATCTGGAACGCGTGGATCATCTCGAGCAGCAGGTTGAAGAAGATCACCGGCGAGAGCATGGGCAGCGTGATCTTCAGGAACTTGCGCGAGGCTCCGGCGCCGTCGACCGACGCGGCCTCGTACAGCTCCTGCGGAATCTGCTTGAGCCCGGCCAGGAAGATGACCATCGGCGCCCCGAACTGCCAGACGGTCAGCAGGATGAGCATCGGCATGGTGCGCTCCGGGTCACCGACCCAGCCGCCGGCCGGGAATCCGAAGAACTGCTGGACCTGGTCGACGATGCCATTGTCGATGAACATCGCCTTCCACACGATCGCGATGGAGACCGAGGCCCCGATCAGCGAGGGTGCGTAGAAGGAGGACCGGTAGAACCCCTTGCCGCTGAACGCGTTGTTCAGCAGCATCGCCACGGCCAGCGCGGCGAGCAGCTTGATCGGGGTCCCCAGCACGACGTACGTCAGCGTGACCTTCCACGCCTGCTGGTAGTTCGGGTCGCTGAACAGGCGTGTGAAGTTCTCCAGGCCGATCCACTCGGGCGGCGCGAAGAGGTTGTAGTTCGTGAACGCCAGGTACAGCGAGGCGATCATCGGGCCCGCGGTGAGCAGGACGAACCCGAGCAGCCAGGGGCTCAGGAAGGCGTAGCCGGCCAGGGCCTCGGAACGCTTCCGCCGCTTCTTGGCTGCGGAGTGTGCGGCGATCGAGGGGCCTGTCGTCGGAGCCTCGGCAGTGAGGCCCCCCACCACCGGTCACTGGGTGGAGAGCTCAGCCTCAGCGAACCACTGCTCGGCGAAGTCCTCCGGCGTGAGCGTGCCGTAGCCGAGCTCCTCGGCCAGGGTCCGCCACTTGGACTCGATCGTGCCGAAGCCCTTGACGGGGATCGGGGTGGACTCGGTCACCTGCTCGGCGACCTTCTCCTCGTACGCGATCACCTGGGCATCGACGCTGCCCTCGGTCGTGTCGACGGCGGCGCGCTGCTCGTCGTCGGCGGGAACTCCCTTCGATGTGCCGAAGATGGTCCCGACCTCGGGGTCAGTGAGCAGGAAGTTGATCAGCGTCGCGGCCTGCTCGGGGTACTTGGTGTTGGCGCCCGAGGACAGCAACATCGACGGCTTGAAGAACAGGGCCTTCTCGCCCGGCTCGATCGAGGGGATCTGCGCCATCGCGAGGTTGGCCGTGCCCGAGTCGGCGACGTAGCCGGCCAGGAAGTTGTCCCAGCTCATCTCGGTCGCGGTCTCGTTGACCGTGAAGCCGCCCTTGGGTGCGAGGGAGACGTTGCGGTCGACGGGGAAGACCAGCTTGTCGGCCCGGAGGTCGGCGGTGAGGTCGAGGAACTCGACGATCTCGGCCTCGTCGAAGCCGAACGTGCCGTCCTCCTCGAAGGGGGTGATCCCCTTCTGCAGGAGCCACTGGATGAAGAACCAGAAGGTGCCGGTGTAGTCGACCGCCCCGTACAGGCCGTAGCCGTCGGTCGTCTTCTCGCCGGCCTCGGACACCTCGGCGATGAACTCGTTGTAGTCCTCCCACGTGTAGTCGGCCTCGTCGGGGAACGTCGCCCCGGTCTGCTCGATCACGTTGGGGTTCTGGAACATGGCGAAGGTGTTGGTCGACGTGGGGATGCCGATCATCTTGTCCTCGAGGACGCCCGCCGTGGTGAGCGTCTCGTCGAAGCCGGTGAGGTCGATCGTGCCGTTGTCGACCCATTCCTGCAGGTCGAGCAGCTGGCCGTTCTGGTTGAACTCACGCAGGTACGACAGGTCGAACTGCATGACGTCCGGGAGGGCGCGGCCGGCGGCCTCGGTGGAGCGTGCCGTCCAGTAGTCCGGGAACGCAGCGAAGCTGGTCTGGACCGTGATGTACGGGTACTTCTCCTTGAACAGCGCCAGTGCCTCGTTGTACCGGGCTGCTCGGTCGTCGTTGCCCCACCACGTGAAGTTCAGGGTGACGGGGGACGTGTCGGGGCCGGTCGTCGAGGCCGTCGGTTCCGCGTCGCCGGATCCGCCAGACGAGCAGGCGGTCAGGGCGAGGGCGGCGACGGCCGCAACAGCGGCGGTCTTCCACAGGGTTCGCTTCATCGTCGTTGAGCCTCCTTGCTCGGGGGGTGAAAGCGCATTCCGGACGTTAGGCGAGCGCTTGCCGGGATGTCAACGGCTCGCGCTGAATCGTTACAAACGCAGGAGGCCTCGGCTCCAATGTGCCACCCACGAGGCCGGGGCGCTCGCCGGTGTGTACGGTCGGGACGGCACGCGGTGGAGCCGGAAGGCGGCGTGTTGTATCGTTTCAATCTCCTGTGCTGCCCGACGACGCGCCACACACCCTGGAGCCCCGGTGACCGACCGTCAGATCCCCTCGTGGTCCGAGCTCAAGCCCCTGATGCGCCCGAAGCCTCTGGTGCTGAACGCCACCGAGCGACGCCTGGCCGACGCCCTGACCATCGCCGACCTCCGGACCGTCGCGCGCAAGCGCACCCCCCGCTCGGTCTTCGACTACACCGACGGCGCCGCCGAGGCGGAGATCTCCCTGCGCCGGGCGCGCCACCTGTTCCGCGAGCTCGAGTTCCAGCCGTCGATCCTGCACGACGTCTCCCACGTCGACCCGACGACGGACATGATCGGCACCACGTCGGCGCTGCCGTTCGCGTTCGCCCCCACCGGCTTCACGCGGATGATGAACCACGAGGGCGAGCGCGCGGTGGTCCGCGTGGCCCAGCGCCGCGGCATCCCGTACGCCCTGTCGACGATGGGCACCACGTCGATCGAGGAGGTCGCCAAGGCCGGCCCCGACGCCCACAAGTGGTTCCAGCTGTACGTGTGGAAGGACCGCTCTGCCGGCGAGGACCTCATGGCACGCGCCAAGGCCGCCGGCTTCGAGGCGCTCATGCTCACGGTGGACGTCCCGGTGGCCGGCGCCCGGCTGCGCGACGCCCGCAACGGCTTCTCGATCCCCCCGGCACTCACCGTCAAGACGGTGCTCGATGCCGCGACGCACCCCGCCTGGTGGCTGAACCTGCTGACCACGGAGCCGCTGACCTTCGCGTCGCTGAGCAGCTGGTCCGGCACCGTCGCGGACCTGCTGGACAAGCTGTTCGACCCGACCATGACGATCGCGGACCTCGAGTGGATCCGCGCCTCGTGGGACGGTCCGCTGATCATCAAGGGGATCCAGACCGTCGAGGACGCCCGCCGGGTCACGGACGCCGGCGCCGACGCGGTGGTCCTGTCCAACCACGGCGGCCGCCAGCTCGACCGGGCGCCCGTGCCGCTGCGCCTGCTGCCGGACGTCGCGGAGGCCGTCGGCGACCGGACGCAGGTCTGGGTGGACACCGGCATCATGTCCGGCGCCGACATCGTCGCCGCGATCGCCCTGGGCGCCGACGCCACCCTCGTCGGGCGCGCCTACCTGTACGGCCTCATGGCCGGCGGCGAGCGCGGGGTGGAGCGGGCGGTCGACATCCTCGAGCGCGAGGTCCGCCGCACCATGGCCCTGCTGGGCGTCTCCACGGTCAAGGAGCTGGGCCCGCGGGGGGTGAGCGGACACGGACCGGCCCGGGCGAGAGGGGTTGCCCGGGCCGGTCTGGTGGGTACCGACTAGCGCGTGACCTTGACCTTCACCTCCGGGCTGCTGGTCGACCCGAGGGCATTGGACAGCTCCGCGCGGTAGACGTGCGTGCCGATCGCACGGCCGTTGACCGTGGTCGTGGCCTTCTGCGCGTTGGTGCCGTCGGCGGTCAGGGACTGGGTGTCGATGAGCACCCCGTCCTCGTACAGCCGGTAGGTCGTCGCGTTGGTCCCCCACCAGAGGTTGGTGGTGAGCGTGTACGACCCGTCGCCGTCCCAGTTGTCGTGGCTGAGCGCCGGGGTGCCCGGGTTGGCGGCGGTGACCTTGACGGTGAGCGGGGCGGTCGTCGTCGACCCGTGCTGGTTGGTCAGCACCGCGGTGTAGACGTACGTCCCGTTGGGCTTGCCGGCGATCTGGAACGCCGCCGACTGCGCGGACGGCGTGGCGTCGACGAGGTCGAGGGTGGCGACCGCGACGCCGTTCTCCAGCAGGGTCACGGTCTGGGCGTTCTGGCCCCACCACAGGTTCATGGCGACCGTGTAGCTGCTGTCCTTGTCCCAGTTGTCGCTGGACAGGACGCCCTTGGACGGTGACGCGGTGGCCGGACCGGGCACCCGCTCGCCGGGACCGGTCGACGGCCCGGTGTAGACGATGCTCGGGGCCGCCGGCTTCGCCATGCCGTCACCGAGGAAGTACCCGGTGTGCGGCGGCTGGTTGTAGCCCGTGTTCTGCCACGCGACGCCCAGGCGGTACACCGGGTCGGACTGCAGGGTGCGCAGCCGGTGGTCGGTGAGGTCCACCGTGGTGGCGATCCGCAGCGCGGAGGAGTCGGCCAGACGCGTGACGATCTCCTCTCGCCAGTCGCCGAACAGGTCGGCCTGCAGGGCGGGGGTGCCCTTGGTGCCGTTGTCGGAGAGGGTGCCGGTGGCCCGGTAGAGCTCGTCCGACGAAGCGGACGACGGGTTCCACTTCGAGATCGTCGGGACGCCCGTGAGTGCCGTGGTGTCCCAGTCGTGGTCGGTGATCTCCCTCAGCAGGTCGCCGTCCCACCAGGTGAGGAAGTTCGCCGCGGGGATGGTGGCCCCCAGCAGCGTCCCGTCGGCTGCCCGCAGCTGTCCGGCACGCGAGTTCCACGTGCCGTCGGCCACCACGGCCCACGACTCCGCGCCGGGGTGCGACGCGTCGATGTCGTCCGAGGCACCGCGGCCGGTGTCGGCCGTGGCCGGCATCGACCAGAGCACCTCGCCGGTGGCGGCGTCGCGGAACGTCGCCCCGATCCCCAAGCTGCGCGGCGCCTCCTCGTGCACCGCGAACACCTCGAGGCCCGGCCGGCCGGGGTCGAGGTCGCTGACGTGCAGCGCGTCCCCGTGCCCGAGCCCGGTGCTGTAGAGCACCGTGCCGTCGTCGTCGATGGTCATGGAGCCGAACACGATCTCGTCCTTCTGGTCCCCGTCGACGTCAGCCACCGACAGGTTGTGGTTGCCCTGGCCGGTGTACTGCGAGCCGGCCTCGTGGGAGTCGAACGTCCAGCGCCGGGTGAGCGAGGACCCGTCGAAGTCGTAGGCCACCACCACCGTCCGCGTGTAGTAGCCGCGGCTGAAGATCACGCTCGGGTGCTCACCGTCGAGGTAGGCGACCCCCGCGAGGAACCGGTCCACCCGGTTGCCGTACGCGTCACCCCAGGAGCCGACGTCTCCGCGCGGCGGGGTGTAGTCGATCGTGTCGACCGCCGCTCCCGTGGCTCCGTTGAAAACCGTGAGGAACTCCGGCCCGGTGAGCACGTAGCCGCCACTGTTCCGGTAGTCCGCCCGCGCGTCGCCGATCACGGTGCCGAGCCCGTCGACGGTGCCGTCCGCGGTCTTCAGGCTGACCTCGGCCTTGCCGTCGCCGTCCAGGTCGAACACCTGGAACTGCGTGTAGTGCGCGCCGGCCCGGATGTTCTTGCCCAGGTCGATCCGCCACAGCCGCGTGCCGTTCAGCTCGTAGGCGTCGACGTACACGTTGCCCGTGTAGCCGGCCTGCGAGTTGTCCTTGCTGTTGGACGGGTCCCACTTCACGACGATCTCGTACTGCCCGTCACCGTCGACGTCCCCGATCGAGGCGTCGTTGGCGTTGTAGGTGTAGGGCTGCCCGTCCTTCGTGTACGCGTCCGCCGGCTTGTCCAGCGGCACGTCCAGGTGCTGGCTGTCCCACACGCGGAACTCGGCGGTGGCCCAGCGCTCGATCCCGTCGACCACGGAGCTGACCCGGTAGACCGAGCCCGTCGTGCCGGCAGCGTCGAGCAGGTTGGTGCTGGCCTTCACCGGCGAGCTCGTGATGCGCGCGCCGTCCCGGTACACGTGGAACGCGATCGAGTCGGGGTCGAGGCCCAGCTGGCGCCAGCCGAGGTAGACGCCGCCGTCGGTCTGCACGGCCACCGGGGACCGGTCCAGACGCTCGGCCTGCCGGGCCAGGGTGGTGACGGCCGGGGTCGTGATCGAGGCGGACTGCGCGGACACCCCGCCCGCGTTCACCGAGGCCACGCGGTACGTGTACTCGATGGTGGTGAGC
>NZ_JBFUHU010000367.1:0-3421 GCF_056402235.1 Cellulomonas sp. P4_B5_2 | reverse complement strand
TCGGTGACCTTGGCCTCGACGCGCGGCTTGCCCGTCTTCTGCGCGAGCTTGATCTCGGCGCCCCGCACCTGGGCGACGAGCGACACGTTGTGCCCCACCGCGAGGCTCGCGATGTCGGTGACCTCGCGCGAGTCCGCGTAGCGCCAGGGGTAGTGGGAGAGCAGGTCGCCGACCGTCTCGATGCCGAGCGCGGCGTACTTCTTCTGCTCGGCGGGCTTGCCCTCCACCCGCCTGTGGAGCACGTCCACGTGGGTGTGGACGCTGTCCGGGTAGATGAGCCCGTCGCGGCCGGCCACGGTCAGTCCAGCCCCAGCACGAGCGCGGGACCGTGCCCCGTCGGACCGACCACGGTCGCCTCGACGCCCGGGTGGTGCGCGGCCAGGTGGTCGACGAGTCCGTCCACCAGACCGTCCTCGTGCGCCGCGTGCAGCAGCACGGTCAGGCTCTCCGCGGGCACCGGTCGCGGGGCGCGCACGAGGGCGTCGACGGCGTCGGTCACGGTGCGCGCGGAGGCCACGTCGATCGCGTGCACGTCCAGGCGTGCCAGCGCCGCCCGGGCCGCGGCGCAGCCCTGCGCGGTCGGACCCGCACCCGCGAGCGCCAACGAGCCGACCACCGCGCGGACCTCGTCGGTCGCGTCGAGAGCCTCGATCACGACGTCGGGCGCAGCCAGCGCGGCGACCTCGTCCTGGTCGACGCCCGTCCCCGGCAGCAGCGCCACGTGCGTCGCCCCGGTGTCGGTGACCGCCCGCGCGAGGTGCTGCACCCGGACCGGCGCCTCGGGGCACCGGACCAGGACCACCGCACCGGACGACGCGTACCAGGCGGCCAGGCCGGGGGCGGCCGTGCACGCCACGACGCCCCAACGCTCGAGCCCGTCGGCCCGGCCGGTCAGGGCCGAGCCACCCGCGTGCGCGCCCGCGAGGAGCCGGACGAGGACCTGCTCCCGACGCCCCAGCGCGGCACCGGCGATCGCCGCGGCCGGGTCGTCGGTGTGCACGTGGACGTGCCACCACCCGTCTCCGCCGACGACCGCCACCGAGTCCCCCACGGACCCCATCCGCCGGCGCAGCTCCGCCCCGGTGTCGATCACGGGGTGCTCGTCGCTCACCAGGAGCATGACCTCGAACGCACCACCGGACGGCTCGACGGACGCGAGGTGCGCGGCGGTGGTCGGGAGCCAGTCGAGCGGGACCTGCAGGGGCCGCTCGTCGGAGACCGCCCGGGCGAGCGCGTCGAGCACGACGATCAGCGCGCAGGCACCGGCATCCAGCACCCGCGCCGCCCGCAGGACGGGGTGCACCGCGCTGATCCGACCGAGCGCGCGCAGGGCCTCGGCCACCGCCTCGGCCAGCGTCGTGGGCAGATCGGCACCGGCGTCCGCGGCCGTGGCAGCCGCGCTCGACACGACGTCGGCCAGCGTGAGGACCGTGCCCTCCTGCGGCTCGACGGTCGCCTCCCGGGCGGCGCGTCCGGCCACGGCCAGGCAGCGGGCGACCTCGGGGGCACCTGCCCGCGCGGGCAGGGCACGCGCGAACCCGGTGAGGTACTGGCTGACGATGACGCCGGAGTTCCCGCGTGCGGAGAGCAGGGCACCCCGGCCGAAGGCGCGAGCGAGGTCCTGCGCCGACGCGCCGACCGGGACGAGCCCGACCGCGTCCGCGCCGCCCGCGACGGTCAGCAGCACGTTGGTACCGGTGTCGGAGTCCGCCACCGGGAACACGTTCACGGCGTCGATCCGGTCCCGTGCGGCGTCCAGCGCGGAGCGTGCCGCGTGCGCCCACTCGCGCACCGCCGCTGCCTCGAGCTGGTCCACCGCACCTCCGTCGTCCTGGATCACCTCACCACGCCGTCGACGCCCACGGCTGCCTCGACGGGGCACCACCCTGCCTCATCCCGCCCACATTTGGGCCGACGTGCCCGATGGGCTAGTCTTGACCGGTTGCCCGGCCTTGCTGGGCGCTGGTGGTGCCCGATCGCGGCCCCCGCATCCACTTCCGGAAACGGTACGGAGACGGTGTCGCTCGTGCGCCCCGACCCATGACTTCGCCGCACACGCGGCACATGATCCGCAAAGAGCAACAGGAGAAGACCGTGGCTGCCAACTGCGACGTCTGCGCCAAGGGCCCGAGCTTCGGGCACAGCATCTCGCACTCGCACGTGCGCACGAAGCGGCGCTGGAACCCGAACATCCAGCGCGTGCGTGCCGTCGTCGCGGGGACGCCCAAGCGTCTCAACGTGTGCACGTCGTGCCTCAAGGCCGGCAAGGTGCAGCGCGCCATCTGACGTCACCAGACGTTCTCGAAGGCCCATGAGGTTGTCACCTCATGGGCCTTCGTCATGCCCGACACCTGTGGCAAGGTGACCTCCATGGTCGAGCAGCTGGACGAGGTGACGATCCGGGTCGCCACCGAGGGGGACGCCGCAGACATCGCTCGGGTGCACGTGCGGTCGTGGCAGGAGGCGTACGCGGGCATCGTGCCGGACGCGTACCTCGCCTCCCTGGACGCGGACGCCCGCATCGCGCAGTGGCGCACGTACCTGCGCGAAGGCCCGCGGGAGGAGATCCGCACGTGGGTCGCGCTCTCGGGTGAGCGCATCGTCGGCTTCGTCACCGTCGGGCCCAGCCGCGACGAGGACGCGGGGCGCGGCGACCAGGAGATCTTCTCCATCTACCTCGACCCGGGCACCTGGGGTCACGGCGTCGCCCGCGACCTGATGCGCACGGTGATCGCGGAGGTCGGCAGCGCCACGACGATCACGCTCTGGGTCCTCGCGGACAACGAGCGCGCCCGGCACTTCTACCGCCGGCACGGCTTCCAGGCGGACGGCATCGACCGCTACGAYGACATCGGCGGCGAGAGCCTCCTCGAGGTCCGCTACCGCCGCGGCTGACCGGCCGAYCAGCCGGCGAAGTGGTCCCACCCGGACCGTGCGGGGGCCGCGACCCCGTCGACGGTGACGGTTCCCGCTCCCGCCGGGACCACCCGGCCGACGACGCGGAACGGCTCAGGCAGCGTGGCGCCGGCGGGGAACGTGGCCAGCAGGCCGTGATCCTCGCCGCCGTCGAGCACCCAGCGCTCGGCAGGCACCCCGACCGCGTCGGCCACCGCCCGCAGACGCTCCAGGTCTCCCGCGAACGCCGCCGTGTCCAGCTCGATCCCGACGCCGCTCGCCCGCGCGAGGCGCCCCGCGTCCCGCAGCATTCCGTCGGACACGTCGAGCATGGCCGTCGCGCCCCCGACCGCGGCGGCAGGGCCGGCTCCCAGGGGCGCCACGGGCCGCAGGTGCGCACCGACGAGGTCGAGGTCCAGATCGCTCCGACCCGCGTGGAGCAGGGCGAGACCGGCCGCCGACCAGCCGGCCACCCCGGCGTGCGCCACCACGTCACCCGGTCGCGCGCCCGAGCGCAGCACGGGTG
>NZ_JBFUHU010000366.1:0-3441 GCF_056402235.1 Cellulomonas sp. P4_B5_2 | reverse complement strand
CGTTGGGTGCGGACAGCCTGGAGGACGCCCGCCGCCTGGGCGTGGAGCTGGCCGAGACGCTCCTCGCCGCCGGTGCCGCCGATCTCGCCGTGCTGGGCGCCGTCCGATGACCGCGACGCCCGTCCTGCCCCTGTCCGGCTGGCGCGTGCTGGTGCCCCGGCCCTCCGCCGGCCGCAGCCCCGCCGAGGTCGCGCTCGCCGCCGCCGGTGCCGAGGCGGTCGTCGTGCCCCTCATCGAGACCGTGCCGCCCGAGGACCCCACCGAGCTGGACGACGCCCTGCTGGCCCTGGAGTCTGGCTGGTTCGCGTGGCTCGTGCTCACCAGCGCGGCCGCGGTCCCGGTGCTCGTGGACCGCGCGCAAGAGAGCGCCGGCAGCCTGACGCAGCTGCTCGCCGACGGCCGGGTGCGCGTCGCCGCCATCGGACCCGGCACCGCTCGCGCGCTGCGTGAGGCGGGCGTCGAGCCGGACCTGGTCCCCCGCGGCCAGTCCTCCTCCCGCGCGCTGGTCGAGGCGTGGCCGGAGCCCGCCGAGCCCGCCCGCGTGCTGTTCCCGCGCGGCGACCTGGCGGCGGCGACAGTCACGGACGGGCTGCGGCAACGGGGGTGGGAGGTCACCGACGTCGTCGCCTACCGGACCGTGTCCGCGGCGCCGCCCCCCGACGACGTCCGCGAGGCCTGGACCGACGGCACCATCCGCGCCGCCCTGCTCACCTCGGCGAGCACCGTCCGCGAGCTCGCCGCGCGCCTGGGCGCACCCCCCACGACCACCCTGATGATCGGCATCGGCCCGTCGACCGCCGCGGAGGCCGCCCGCCTGGGCCTGCCGCTGGCCGGCATCGCCACCGAGCAGACGATGCTCGGCATGGTCGACGCCCTGACTCGCGCGGTCACCACCGTGCTGCCCGGTCCGATCCCCAGCCCCGAGGAGCTGTGATGACGAACGCCCGCAGGATCCGGCCCCGACGTCTGCGCGCCACCCCGGCCCTGCGCCGCCTGACCGCCGAGACACGCCTCGACGCTGCGCAGCTGGTGCTCCCGGTGTTCGTCAAGGAAGGGCTGACCGAGCCGCGCGAGATCAGCTCCATGCCGGGCGTCTACCAGCACACCCGCGACTCCCTGCGGAAGGCGGTCGCCGAGGCGGCCGGTGCCGGGCTCGGCGGCGTGATGCTCTTCGCCGTCCCGACCGTCCGGGACGCGATCGGGTCGCAGGCCACGGACCCCGACGGCATCCTCAACCTCGCCATCGCGGACACGGTCGCCGAGGTGGGCGACGCGCTCGTCGTCCAGGCGGACCTGTGCCTCGACGAGTTCACCGACCACGGGCACTGCGGGGTCCTGACCCCGGGCGGGGCCGTGGACAACGACGCGACCCTCGTCCGGTACGCGGAGATGGCGCTCGCGCAGGCGGAGGCGGGCGCCCACCTGGTCGGGCTCAGCGGCATGATGGACGGCCAGGTCGGGTACGTGCGCGACGCCCTCGACGCCGCGGGTCGCGACGACGTCGCCGTGCTGGCCTACGCCGCCAAGTACGCGTCGGCGTTCTACGGCCCGTTCCGCGACGCGGTCGAGTCGCAGCTCGAGGGCGACCGCCGGACGTACCAGATGGACCCGGCGAACCGTCGGGAGGCCGTCCGTGAGGTGGCCCTCGACATCGCGGAGGGCGCCGACATCGTCATGGTCAAGCCGGCGCTGGCGTACCTCGACATCCTCGCCGACGTGGCCGCGATGTCGTCAGTTCCGGTCGCGGCCTACCAGGTGTCCGGCGAATACGCCATGATCGAGGCCGCCGCCGCGCGAGGGTGGATCGAGCGCAGACGGGCGATCCTGGAGTCCGTGCTCAGCATCCGTCGTGCCGGTGCCGATCACGTGCTTACCTACAGCGCGACAGAGCTGGCCGGTTGGCTGGCAGAGGAGAACCGATGAGCGTCACCACCAACGCGACGACGAGCGAGACGGCGTTCGCGCGCGCGCAGGCCGTCATCCCGGGCGGCGTCAACTCGCCGGTGCGGGCGTACGGCAACGTCGGCGGCACCCCCCGGTTCCTCGCGTCCGCGCAGGGTCCGTACGTCACGGACGTCGACGGCAACGAGTACGTCGACCTCGTCGGCTCCTGGGGCCCCGCCCTCCTCGGCCACGCGCACCCCGAGGTGGTGGAGGCCGTCCGCGACGCCGCCGGACGTGGCCTGAGCTTCGGCGCCCCGACGCTCACCGAGGTGGACCTGGTCGACGAGATCCGCTCGCGGGTCCCCCCGGCCGAGAAGGTGCGCCTGGTGTCCACCGGCACCGAGGCCACCATGACCGCCCTGCGTCTCGCCCGTGCGTTCACCGGGCGGGACCTCATCGTGAAGTTCGCCGGCTGCTACCACGGCCACGTCGACGCGCTCCTGGCCTCGGCCGGCTCCGGCGTCGCGACCCTCGGCCTGCCCGACTCGGCCGGCGTCTCCGCCGCGGTCGCCGGCGAGACGATCGTCGTCCCCTACAACGACGTCGAGGCGATCGAGGCCGTGTTCGCGGAGCACGGGGACCGCATCGCCGCCGTGATCACCGAGGCCGCGCCCGCCAACATGGGTGTCGTCCCGCCGCTGCCCGGCTTCAACGCCTCGCTGCGCCGCCTCACGCTCGAGCACGGCTCCCTGCTGATCCAGGACGAGGTCCTCACGGGCTTCCGGGTCGGGTACTCCGGGTGGTGGGGGCTCGAGGGGCTGCGCGAGGGCTGGGCCGCGGACCTGCACACGTTCGGCAAGGTCATCGGCGGCGGCCTGCCGGTCGCCGCGGTCGGTGGGCGTCGGGACGTCATGGCGCTCCTGGCGCCGGTCGGGCCGGTGTACCAGGCGGGCACGCTGTCGGGGAACCCCGTGGCGACCGCCGCGGGCCTGGCGACGCTGCGGCTGGCCGACCTGGACGTGTACGCCCGCGTCGACGCCGTCTCCGCGCAGCTGCGCACCGAGCTGGGTGCGGCCCTCTCCTCCGAGGGCCTCCCGCACGCGATCCAGTGGGCCGGGAACCTGTTCAGCACGTTCTTCGGTGCCGACGCCGCCGCGCACGGAGCCCGGAACTACGACGCGGTGCTGGCCACCGAGTCGTGGCGGTACGCGCCGTTCTTCCACTCGCTGCTGGAGTCCGGGGTGTACGCGCCGCCGTCGCCGTTCGAGGCCTGGTTCGTCTCGGCAGCGCACGACGACGCCGCGGTGGACCGGATCGTCTCGGCCCTCCCGGCCGCCGTCCGCGCGGCCGCGCAGGCCACGGCACCGACCGACTGAGCAGGGTGGCGACCTCGGTCGGCGCCCCCGCGCTCCGGCGCGACCGTCGCTGGCTCCACCTGCTCTGGGCGGTCCCGGCCGCGGTCGCCGCGTCGTTGGTGCCGCTCTTCCTCGCGACGATCTCCCTGTGCGGGATCAGCGGGTGCACGGGCGGGGGGTTCGGGGTCACCGACTCCGGGCG
>NZ_JBFUHU010000365.1:0-3484 GCF_056402235.1 Cellulomonas sp. P4_B5_2 | reverse complement strand
GGCGACGACCTCCCCGGAGGAGCTGCTGGCGGCCGTCGGGATGACGCCCCACGCGCACCGGCGCCCGGGTCGCCTGTCCGGCGGGGAGCGCCAGCGCGTCGGCATCGCCCGCGCACTCGTGGCCTCGCCCTCGGTCCTGCTGGTCGACGAGCCGACCGCTGCGCTCGACCGGCGCCGCAGCCACGAGACCGTCCGCCTGCTGGCCGACCAGACCCACCAGCACGCCGTCGCGTCCGTGATGGTCACCCACGACCACGACGTGCTCGAGCACTGCGACCGCGTCCTGGAGATGGTGGACGGCAGGCTCCGGCCGGTCTGACGGGTGCCTGCGGTCAGGCGAGCGTGCGCAGGTACCCGTCGACCAGCGCCGCGGTCGCGTCGTAGGCGCGCTCCAGCTCGCCGGTCTGCTCGACCTGGCGCGAGGCGGTGTGCACGAGGGCGTTGATCAGCTCGGTCGTCGTCTCCGGGTCCGGCGCGCCCAGCTCCTGCAGCGCCTCGCGCAACGGCGCGAGCAGCCGGTCGTGGAAGGTCTGCGACCGGCGCGTCAGCTCCTCGGACGGTGCGACCGACACCAAGGTCCGGGCCAAGGCGTGCTCACCGTCGGCGACGAGCTCGAGGTTCACACGGAGGTAGGCCAGGACGCGTCCGCGTGGGCCGTGGGCCGCTCCGATCGCCGCGTCCAGGCGCTCCTGCCAGCGCGGGAAGGAGTCGCGCACGACGGCGGAGAGCAGGTCCTCGCTCGAGGCGTAGTACTGGTACACGCTCGAGCGGGACAGCCCGGCGAGCTCCCCGACCTCCGCGAGCGTCGGCACTCGCTCCGGCCGGTCCGTCAGCAGCCCGCGTGCGGCGTCCAGCAGCGCTCGCTCCCGCGCGGCCCGGTGCTCGGCGACGGTCGGGGCATCGATCCGTGGCACCGCACCCCCTCTCGCGCGCGCCTGGCGCGCACCGGACACCGATGGTACGTGCGGGCAGTCACACGGTGGACCTGGGGCTCGCCCACGCGGCCGGCCTGACGCGACTACGATCAACCATGAGTAAAACGTTTGCCAAGGCCGAGTTGTTACGCCTGGGTGTGATGGCCACGTCACGCAAGCCCGACGAACGGCGGCTCCCGATCCACCCCGGTCACCTCGAGCGCATCGACGCGGACCTCCGGGCGCAGATGATCCTCGAACGGGGCTACGGCGCCAGCTTCGGCATCGCCGACGACCAGATCGCGCCGCTCGTCGGGCAGATGTGCGACCGCGACGCGGTCATCGCCCAGGCGGACATCGTGCTGCTGCCCAAGCCGCAGGCGTCGGACCTGGAGGATCTCCGCGACGGTCAGGTGCTGTGGGGGTGGCCGCACTGCGTGCAGGACCGCCGGATCACCCAGCTGGCGATCGACAAGCGGCTCACCCTGATCGCCTGGGAGGCCATGAACCACTGGCAGGCTGACGGCGGTTTCGGCCTGCACGTGTTCCACAAGAACAACGAGCTGGCGGGCTACTGCTCGGTGCTGCACGCGCTGCAGCTGTGCGGGTCGACCGGTGACTACGGGCGCAGGCTCAGCGCGGTGGTGATCGGGTTCGGGGCGACCGCGCGCGGCGCCGTCACGGCGCTCAACGCGCACGGGATCCACGACGTGCGGGTGCTGACCAACCGGGAGATCGCCGCCGTCGGCTCCCCGATCCCGTCGGTGGACATCATCCACTTCGACCACAACCCCGAGGACCCGTTCGAGAGCACGGTCACCACCGAGGACGGACCGGTGCGGCTCCCTGGGTACCTGGCCGAGAACGACATCGTCGTCAACTGCACGTTGCAGGACCCGAACGCTCCGCTGACGTACCTGCGCACCTCGAACCTGGGTGAGTTCCGGCCGGGCAGCCTCATCGTCGACGTGTCCGTCGACGAGGGGATGGGCTTCGGCTGGGCGCGGCCGACGTCGTTCGCGGACCCGATGTTCACGGTCGGTGACACGACGAACTACTACGCGGTCGACCACAGCCCGTCGCTGCTGTGGAACTCGGCGACGTGGGAGATCAGCGAGGCGCTGATGCCGTTCCTGCGCACGGTGATGGCAGGCTCCGAGTCGTGGGCCTCGTCGGACACGATCCAGCGGGCGGTGGAGATCGAGGACGGTCAGGTCCGCAACGAGGCGATCCTCACGTTCCAGGGCCGGTCCGCCGAGTACCCGTACCTGGCGGCGTAGGCCACGGAGGCGACGCCTCCGTGCGGCGTTGCCTTTGCGGGGTGACACGTGTCACTCTATGGGAGCGCATCCACGGCCGCACAGACGCGGCTCGCAGGTGGCCCCACGCGCGTACGAACGAAGGACATCGGCAATGGCGTCGCAGACTTTCACGCCCGCACCCACGGACGAGCTGGGTCAGGTCCCTGACGCCCTCGAGTCCGGGCTCGTCGACCTCGACGGCCGACGCTTCTACCGCATCACGTCCTACGACGACCTGCCGCCGTTCTTCATGACGCTGGTCGGCGCGAGCGACCTGTGGCTGTTCATCTCCAGCACCGGAGGCGTCACGGCGGGGCGCGAGGAGGCCGACCGCGCGCTCTTCCCGTACGCCACCGAGGACAAGGTCGCCGCGGGTGCCGGCCGGACCGGGGGGCTCACGCTCCTGCGCGTCGCCACGGCCGACGGGAACGTGTTCTGGCAGCCGTTCGCGCCGCGCCGTCCGGGCGACCCGGACGCCGAGCGCCACCTGTACAAGGACCCGCTCGGCACCACCCTCGTGTTCGAGGAGACCCGCCCAGACCTGGGCCTGCGCGTGCGGGTCACGTGGCGGACCGCCGCCCGGTTCGGCGTCGTGCGCGAGGTCGAGGTCGCCTCGGCGACCGACCGGCACGTCCGGGCCGAGGTCCTGGACGGATTCGTCGACCTGCTGCCCGCGGGCGTCACCGTGCAGACGCAGGGCGAGCTCAGCAGCCTGCTCGACGCCTACAAGCGTGCCGAGGTCGACGCCGCGACGGGCCTCGGGCTCGTCTACCTGAACTCGACGCTCACCGACAAGGCCGACCCGAGCGAGTCGCTGTCCACGACCGTCGCCTGGCAGGTCGGCCTCGACGACGTCGACCACCTGCTCTCCGCGCGCCAGGTCGGTGCGTTCGCGACCGGCCTCCCCGTCGTCGCGGAGCACGAGGTCCGCGGCGAGAAGGGCGCCTACCTCGTCCGCGCTCGCCTCACGATCGCCCCCGGGGAGCGGCGCCGTTGGAGCGTCGTCGCCGACGTCGACCAGAGCGCCGCCGACGTCGTGCGCCTGCAGACCCAGCTCGCCGACCCGGCCGCGGCCGCCGCGGCGCTGGCTGCGGACGTGGAGGGCACGCGTGCGCACCTCGACCGGCTCGTCGGGACCGCCGACGCCGCGCAGGTCACGGGCGACGAGCTCGCGACCGCGCACCACCGCGCGAACGGGCTGTTCAACGTCTCGCGCGTCGGCGTCCTCGTGGACGGCTACACCGTCCGCACGACCACCGTCCGCACGAC
>NZ_JBFUHU010000364.1:0-3492 GCF_056402235.1 Cellulomonas sp. P4_B5_2 | reverse complement strand
TCGTGGTGCAGGGCGGCTGGGTGGCCGTGCGGGTGCTGGGCATCGCCGTGGTCGTCGCCGGCGTCCTGCTGCTGCGGCGCTGCCGCCGGGTCCGGCTCGACGGCGCGCACCCGGCGCCCGGCATCGTGCGGACCGCGGTGCTGTGGGGCGGTGTGATCGGCTCGGTCGTCCTGCTCGTGGTCCTGGCCTACTGGGGAGTCTTCCAGCTGGGGATCTGACCACAAATCGGTCGAAGTTGTGTACCAGGCGCTCACGTGCGGCACGATGTGCGCCGATGATCTGAACGGATACCGGTCGGGACCGTTCCCAGGACGAGGGGGTCGTGTGCGCACGTCGTGGGGGTCGGCGACCGATCGTGGCCTGGTCCGCGAGGTCAACGAGGACGCCCTGCTCGCCTATCCGCCGGTGTTCCTCGTGGCGGACGGCATGGGCGGGCACGATGCGGGCGACCTGGCCAGCAGGATCGCCGTCGAGGAGTTCGCCCAGCTCGCCGGGCAGGCCGCGGCCACCGCCGACGACGTCCACGCCTGCTTCGACCGGACGGCCGCGCGGATCCGCACCGAGTTCACCGGTGGGCGCCAGGGCGGCACCACCGTCGCCGGGGTGGCCGTGACGGAGCATGACGGCGGGTCGTACTGGCTGGTGTTCAACGTCGGCGACTCGCGCGTGTACCTGTGGTCCGCCGACGTTCTGGAGCAGGTGAGCGTGGACCACTCGGTGGTCCAGGAGCTGCTGGACCTCGGCGAGATCGACCTGACCGAGGCGGCGACGCACCCGGACCGGCACGTCCTGACGCGCGCCCTCGGCACCGGTGACCCGCCGGAGCCCGAGTACTGGCTGCTGCCCGCCGGACTGCACGACCGGCTCCTCATCTGCACGGACGGCCTCACGCGAGAGGTCGGCGACGAGGACCTCGCCCGCGTCCTCGCCGAGACCGGTGACCCGCAGGACGCCGCGGCGATCCTGGTCCGGCTGGCGCTCGAGCACGGTGCGCGGGACAACGTCAGCGCGGTCGTCGTCGACGTCGCCACCGCGTCCGGTGCCCACGACGACGTCCACATCACCGTGCCCCGCACCGGGGCTGAGCTGGGGACCCACGTCTGGGACGAGATGCTCAACGGCGTCACCGTCCCGCGCCGGTCGCGCACGTCGACCCAGCCGATCCCGCGCGTCCGCCCGGAGGCGCCGACCCCGGACGCGGCCACACCGATCGAGGAGATGCCGTCATGAGCGTGCCCGAGTACACCACCGGCACCTGGACGGCCGTGGTCCGCCCCGGCTTCGTGGCCCTGCTCGGCCCCGGCGCCGCCGAGTCGACCGTCCGCGCCCTCTGGCAGGACGCGGGGGAGGGTGTGTTCTCCGCGCTCGCCCTGCTCGCTCGCGACGGGTTCGGCGGGCTCCCGCCGTTCGCCGTGGTGTCCGTCGACGGGCAGCGCGTGCACGCGGCGCTGCGCGGCGACGTCGAGGTGGTCGTCGAGGTCGGCGGCCGGCAGGACGTGTGGCGCTCCGGTGAGGTGAGTACCTGGACCGAGCGCGTGCTCGAGGGCGTGGCCGACGTGGTCGTGCAGGTGGACGGCGCGCCGGACGGACCGGACAGCCTCCCGCTCGCCGACGGGGTCGTCCGTGCCGCTCGCGTGCACGTCGGCCTGACCGCGCGCACCGACGCGGCCCCGCGGGCCGTGGAGCCGTCGACGGAACCGGCAGCGGCGGTCGAGCCGGAGCCGGTCGCGGTCGAGCCCGTCGCCGAGGCCGAGCCACACACCGACACACCCGTGGCCGACGAGCCGGCCGTGGCCGAGGCGGTCGCCGAGGACCCGCTGCCCGCCTTCGACCACGCCGAGGACGAGCCGCAGGCAGCTCCCGCGGTCGACGCGCACGGGGCGACGACCGAGATCATCGACGCCGTCGTGTGGGACGAGCCCACCCAGGTCGAGCTCGCACCCCTGACCAGGCAGGTCGAGGAGCACACCGACCCGGCCGGTGTCGTCGCCGAGGCGGAGTCGTTACTCGCGACGCCGTCGCCGAGCGTGGCCACGACCGAGACGGCTGCAGCGCGGCCCGTGGTCGTCGGCGGCGCGTCGCTCGACGACCACGACGGTCTGACCATCCTGTCCACCGACCTCGCCGAGATCCGGGACCAGCTGCCGTCCTGGGCGTCCGACGAGGTCCCCGGACCGTTCCGGGTGCCCGAGGTGGCCCCGGTCGCGGCCCGTCTGGTCCTGTCCACGGGCCTCGTCGTCCCGCTCGACCGTGCCGTCCTGCTCGGGCGTGCCCCGCAGGTCGCCCGCGTCACCAACCGCGAGCTGCCCCGCCTGATCACCGTCCCGAGCCCGCAGCAGGACATCTCGCGCACGCATGCCGAGGTGCGGGTGGAGGGAGACCACGTCGTGGTCACCGACCTCGACTCGACCAACGGCATCCACGTCGCCCGTGCGGGGGAGGGTGCGCGCCGGCTGCACCCGGGGGAGCCCAGCGTCGTCGGCGTCGACGAGGTCGTCGACCTCGGCGACGGCGTGACGTTCTCGGTGGAGCGGGGTTCGTGACCGCACGCCGCGAAGCATCGACGCCGCCTCGCCTGCCGGGCTACGAGTACCTCCGGGTCCTCGGCCTCGGGGGCTTCGCGGACGTCTTCCTGTACCAGCAGGAGCTCCCGCGGCGTGAGGTGGCGGTCAAGGTGCTGCTGGCCGGCAGCCTGGACGACGAGGTCCGGGCGCGGTTCCAGCAGGAGGCCAACCTCATGGCCCAGCTGTCGCACCACCCCTCGATCGTCACCATCTACCACGCGGCGATCGCGGCGGACGGCCGCCCGTTCCTGGTCATGGAGTACTGCTCGCGTCCCGGTCTGGCCGAGCGGTACCGCCAGGAGCGGATCTCCGTGGCCGAGGCGCTGCGGATCGGGATCAGGCTGGCGTCCGCGGTCGAGACCGCGCACCGGGCGGGCATCCTGCACCGCGACATCAAGCCGGCGAACGTGCTCACCACGGACTTCGGCTGGCCGGCGCTCACCGACTTCGGCATCGCCGCGACGACGGGCCACGGCGCCGGTGCCACCGTCGGCATGTCGATCCCGTGGTCGCCCCCCGAGCTGCTGGGCGAGCACCCGACCGGCGACGAGCGCTCGGACGTGTACTCGCTGGCCGCCACGATCTACTCGCTGCTCGCGGGCCGGACCCCGTTCGAGGTGGCCGGGGGGCAGAACACCGCGCAGCAGCTGGTCTCCCGCATCGAGCGGACGCCGCTGCCGCCGACGGGTCGGGTCGACGTGCCCTGGGGCCTGCAGGACGTCCTCGAGCGCGCGATGGCCAAGCACCCGGCCCGCCGGTTCGCGTCCGCGGCAGCGGTGGCGCGCGCGCTGCAGCAGGTCGAGGCGGACCTGCGCCTCCCGATCACGCCGCTGGACCTCACCGACGAGCCCGACCCCGGGCAGGACCGGGACCTGCCCACGGAGTCCCCGGACGGCGGCCGGGAGGACGCGACGCGCCTGCGCTCGAT
>NZ_JBFUHU010000363.1:0-3508 GCF_056402235.1 Cellulomonas sp. P4_B5_2 | reverse complement strand
CGGCCGGGGCCGGGGTCGTACCTCAGCCGACGGACATCCCGACGCCGGAGCCCACCGAGCTGCTGCCCGACGAGATCGTGCTCGACGAGGACGCCGGGGAACCCGACGGCGCGCTGACCGCGAGCGTCCCCGGCTCCACGGACTCCACCGACCCGACGGATCCCACCGACCCGACCGATCCCACCGACCCGTCGGATCCCCCGGCTCCGACGCCCGCCGACGTGGCGGTCGAGCTGCCGACCGGCGGTCTGGCGCTCGAGGCCGGCCTGGGCGGTCAGGAGCTCGCGGTCGTCGTCCGCAACAACGGCGGGACGGCGGCGACGGACCTCGTGGCCGAGGTGACGCTCCCGGAGGGTGTCGTGCTCGACGGCGTCGCGTCCGCCGCCTTCTCCGGGCTCTCGGCCGGGCGGTTCGCCGTGACGGCGTCTGCCGGCTGGGTGTGCGTGGCAGGCGACGGGACGAACCTGGCGCGCTGCACGCTCGACGCCCTGCCGGCGCGGTCGACGTCGGTCCTGCCGCTGCGCGTCTCCATCCACGAGTCGTTCGACCGGTCGGACGGCGAGATCGGTCTGCGTGTCCTGGGCGCCGGCATCCAGTACGTCGCGCCGCCGATCCGGCTGGTCATCGCCGCGTCGCCCGCCCGACTGACCCTGCGCACCGCGCCCGCCACGATCCCGCTGGTCGCCGGACGGACCCGGCAGCTGGACCTCCCGGTGGCCAACGTGGGCGGCACCGGCCTGCCCGCCGGTGCGGCTGCGGTGTCCGTCGTCCTGYCCACGGGTGTCACCGGCGCCGCCGCACCCGGCTCGGCGTGGACCTGCAGCGGGACCACCGCGCTCGACTGCCGGACGGTCGCCGTCGGTGCTCGCGCGGACGCACCCCTGTCCCTCCGCCTCACGGCGGGCTCGCCCGACGTCCTGACCGCCCGCTCGCTCGTGCTCCAGTTCGCGCCGAGCGGTCGACTGTCGTCGGAGACGGTGACCGTGCCGTTCACGCTGCAGCGTCCTGCCGCTCTGGCGGTCAGCGGCCAGCATGCGGCGGTCGTCGCGCTCGGCACCCCCACCACCGTGCCCCTGACGGTCACGAACACCGGCGAGCTGCCGGCCGAGGGCGTGCAGGTGACGCTGCGACCGGACGGCCTCGGCTTCGGCTCGCCGGCGACTGTGAGCGGCGCATGGAGCTGCTCGGCGGGCACGGCCCCGACCGTCGTGTGCACGGCGGCGCGGATCGACCCCGGTGCCACGCTCCAGCTGCCCCTCACCGTGCAGGCCGTCGCGGGTGCGTTCCCGGCAGGTGGCGGTGTCGTCACGGTCCAGGCTCAGGCGCCCGACGCTGACGCTGCCGCCCCGTTCCTGGTGGCGGTCGCCGTACGCGGGCCCGTCCTCGCCCTCGGCCAGCACGATCCCGAGGTGCTCCTGCGGACCGGCGGCACCGGTGAGGCGACCTTCACGGTGACGGCGACCGGCGCCGACGCCGCCGGGACGGTCGCCACCCTCCGCCTGCCCGTCCAGGTCTGGGCCGTACCCGGCGCCGCCGCGGATACCGGGTGCACCGTGTCGCCGAACCGACGCACGGTCACCTGCGCCCTGGGCACGGTGGAGGTGGGCACGCCCGTCCAGGTGACCGTCCGCGTCACGTGGCAGGGGAGCGCCAGGGAGAACGCCTCGGTCACGGTCACCGCCGCCGGCGCCGCGGAGGTGCGGGCAGAGAAGCCGGTGCAGACCGCGTCGGCCGGGCTGGACGTCCGTGCGAGCTTCGCGCACGCCGACGTGACCGAGATCGGTGCACCGCTGCTGTCCTGCAACCCGGCCGCGCCGGAGTGCGTCTCGGCACTCACCAAGGGCGACCGCGACAACAACTCGCTCACCATGGTGCCGCTCGACGAGGCACCCCCCGCCCCGAAGACGCCACGCACGAAGGTGCCGGTGTCGTCGACCGCGCGGCTCGTCGTCCCGGCCGGACGAGAGATCGTCTTCGCGGGGCTGTACTGGTCGGCCAACGTGGGCGAGCACGACAAGTTCAGCGACCCGCTGGAGTCGGCCCGGCTGCGCGGACCCGGAGGGACGTACACGGATGTCACCGGCACGGTGATCGCCCAGCCCACCGACAACGCGAGCCGGCAGTACTACCAGTCGTTCGCGGACGTGACGGACCAGGTCAAGCGCGGCGGCGCGGGCGACTGGTCGGTGGCCGACGTGGCCGTCAGCAAGACCGCGACCGACAAGGACCGGACCTACTACGCCGGCTGGTCGATGGTCGTCGTCTACTCCGACCCCGGCTCGGCCGCCTCGGTGACGGTGTACGACGGCGGTAAGTGGATCGGGACGTCGGCCGCGGCGGCCGCGTTCGAGTTCGCCGCCGAGGCGGGCAGCACCGCCCGGATCGGCGTCGTGGCGTGGGAGGGCGACCGCACCAGCGGCGGTGACCGTCTCGTGCTGGGCGACACGTGCCTGGGGAGCGCGCACCCCCTCGTGCCGTCCGGTGGGGTGAGCGGCAACGCGTTCGACTCCACCGCGACGGGCTGGCGAGCGGCCAACTCGCTGGGCACCGATGCCAAGGGCTTTGCCGAGGTGACGCTCGCGTGCGACGTCAGCTCGTTGACCGCCACGACGACCGGGGACCAGTACCTCATCGGCGCGATCACCCTGCGGTCCGCGCCCCCGGTCGGCTGACCTCAGACGGAGCTGTCGGTGACGGCGGCGACGGCCGCGTCGACGGGCACGACGCCCCCGACCAGCTCCAGGGTCAGCCCCGCCGACCGCGTCTCGTGCAGGAGGGCCACCAGCACCGCGGCCACGTCGGCTCGGGTGACGGAGCCGCGCGGGACGGACGAGTCGAGGAGGACCGCACCCGTCGGGTGCTCGTTCGTGAGCGCACCGGGGCGCAGGATCGTCCAGTCGAGGTCGCGCGTCCGCAGGTCGATCTCGGCGGCGCGCTTGGCGACGAGGTACGCCGCGAACACCTCGTCGGTCCCCGCCGGTGGTGGTGCACCGGCTCCCATCGACGAGACGAGGACGTAGCGGCGCACGCCCGCCTGCTCGGCGCCGTCGGCCAGCAGCGCGACGGCGGCACGGTCCACGGTGTCCTTCCGCGCGGCGCCGCTGCCCGGGCCGGCCCCTGCCGCGAACACGACGGCGTCCGCACCGGAGATCGCCTCGGCCACGTCCAGCGCGTTGGCGCGCTCGAGGTCGAGGACGACCGCCTCGGCACCGTCCGCGGAGACGTCGTCGACGTGCGCGAGCTGCCGGACCAGCGCGACCGGGACGTCCCCCCGCGCGGTGAGCCCGCGGGACAGGAGTCGCGCGATCTGACCGTGGCCCCCAGCGATCGCGATGCGCATGCCCTCCACGGTAAGGACAGGTGCTCCGACCTGCGACCGGGGGAGTGTGCTCAGCCGGCGTCGCCCGAGTCGGCGAGGACGTCGAGGAGCCGCAGGTGGCTGAGCCGGTCGCCCAGGCGGTGCACGTCGTCGGAACCGGCCGGCGCCAGCGAGAGGGCGGTGTAGGTG
>NZ_JBFUHU010000362.1:0-3516 GCF_056402235.1 Cellulomonas sp. P4_B5_2 | reverse complement strand
GTCCTGCGGCACCGGTGCGTGCGCCGCGGCGCTGGCCGTCCGCACCTGGGCGGGCGTGGGTGCCCCGGACGTGTGGCTGGTCGACGTGCCCGGCGGCACGGTCCGCGTGAGCGTCCTGCCGGACGGGCACGTCGAGCTCGCCGGACCGGCGGTGCTCGTCGCCGCGGCCGACGTGGACCTCGCGGCGCTGACCGCGGGACGCTGACCGCCGTGCGCCTGACGCCCGACGACCTGGGTGCGCCGCTGGGCGACCGCGCCACCGTGGTCCAGTTCTCGAGCACGTTCTGCGCGCCCTGCCGCTCGACGCGGTACGTCGTCGAGCGCGCCGTCGCGACCACCGACGGGGTGGCCTACGCCGACCTCGACGTCGCGGATCACCTGGCGCTCGGCGAGCGGCTCGGCATCGACGTCACGCCGACCGTCCTGGTGCTGGACGCCCGTGGCGACGTGGTGCGCCGCGCCTCCGGGGTGCCGACGCTCGCTCAGCTGCGCAGCGCGTTGGCGGCCGCGTCGTCGGTCGAGTCCTCCGCCTGAGGTCGCCCGGCACCGACGCGGGGGCCGACCAGCGCAGCTCCGACGGCGAACACGGCGGCGACCGCCAGCGCGGCGGTGAACGGTGCGTCGGGGCTGCGGTCCGCGGCGGCGAACGCCAGCGCCGTGAGCGACAGGGCGAGGGCGGCGCCGATCGAGTCCGCGATCGAGAGCGCCGAGCTGTTGACCCCCTGGCTGCCCGGGGCGGAGTACGCGAGCACCAGCACGGTCAGCCGGGAGTACACCAGGCCCATCCCGGCGCCGGCGAGCGTCCAGAACGAGATGGCGACCGCCGCCGGCAGGTGCAGGGCCGCGGTGCAGAGGACACCGACGACGGCCACGACCACCAGGGCGGAGCCGACGACGACCGCCCTGCGGTGCGGGAGCCGGTCGCCGAGCCGTCCCTGCAGCCACGACGTCGCCGCCCACGCCACCCCGGCGAACGTCAACGCGATCCCTGCGGTCGTCGGGGAGAACGCGTACCGCTCGGTGAGCAGGTACGGGAGGTAGACCTCCGCACCGAGGAACGCCCCCGACACGAGCCCTCGGGTCGCGATGACGCTGGGCAGCCCGCGGGCCGCGCGCATCGTGCCCGCCGGCACCACGGCGCGGAGCGCGACGAGGGCGAGCACCCCGGTGCCCACCACCACAACCACCGACCACGGGCGGGGCACCTGGGCCGCGAGGTTGAGCCCGAGCACGGCCGCCGCGGCGAGTGCCGCCCACGCGAAGCGACCCCGTGCCGCCACCTCGGCGGCGGTCTCGGGCGGCCCGATCTTGAGCAGCGCCGGGACGAGAGCCAGCGTGGTCGGCACCACGAGCAGCGCGACCCCCAGGAACACCCACCGCCACCCGAGGTGCTGCGCCACCGCACCGGCACCCGCGGGGCCGACCAGCGACGGGATGATCCAGGCCGCGGCGAACCAGGCGAAGACGCGCGGGTGCAGCATGGCGGGGTACAGCCGAGCCACCACCACGTAGACGGCGACGGTCATCGCCCCGCCACCGAGGCCTTGGAACAGCCGGCCCGCGACGAGGACCTCCATCGAGGGGGCCGCGCCCGCGACGAGGATGCCCGCGGTGAACGTCCCCACGGCGACCAGCAGGGGAGTCCGGGGTCCGCTGCGGTCGCTCCACGGACCGGCCACGACCATGCCGACGACGCCGGTGGCGAGAGGACCGGCGAACGCGAACGCGTACAGGGTCGCACCGTCCAGCGCGTCCGAGACGGTCGGCATCACCGTGGTCACGGCGAGCGACTCGAACGCCACCATGAAGATCAGCGCGACCATGCTCCAGGTGGTGGTGCGCAGGGACCGCCAGTCGCTCATCGGTCGCGCACGGTGAGCACGCGGAAGCCCTTGGCGCTCGCGGTCCGCTCGACGTCCACGCCGAGCTCGGCCGCGATCCACCGCTGGAGCGAGTCCGCACCGAGGTTCTTGCTGACGACGAGGTGCGCCTCGCCACCCTGCGCACGGCGACCGAGCCACTGCCGCAGCATCGCGTGCAGCGCCTCCTTGCCGACGCGGATCGGCGGGTTCGACCAGACGGCGGCGAACACCACGTCGTCGGGCAACTCCTCCGGCCGCACGGCCCGCACGTTCGTCGCACCGAGCCGCTCGGCGTTGCGTCGCGTGAGGTCGAGCGCGCGCTCGTTGACGTCCACCGCCCAGACCGTCGCGGCGGGGGCCTCCAGCGCCAGCGTGAGCGCGACCGGCCCCCACCCGCAGCCGAGGTCCAGCAGGTCGCCCGTGGCCGGTGGCGCGGGGACGTGGTCCAGCAGCACGCGCGTCCCGAGGTCGACGTGGTCGGGGGAGAAGATGCCGCCCGCGGTCTCCACCTCGACCTCCCGGCCCGCCAGGTGGACGCGCAGCAGCCTGCGCTCGTCGGGGGACGCCGGCTGCGCGGTGAAGTAGTGGTCCTGCTCGCTCACGCGCCGACGATACCGAGCGTGCGGGGCTCGGCCCGCAGCGAAATCCTTCGGCCGCCGTCGGTGCCGCGTGCGACCCTGGGAGGACGGCACGAGAAGAGGAGCACCTTGACCGACGCGCAGCACACCACCAGCCAGACCGAGGACACCCCGACGGCGCGCTCCGCGCAGGAGGTGGCCGACGACGTCGTGGCCCGCGTGCTCGCCCGGGCAGGGTCCACGCTGCACGCCGGCGCCACGGTCCACTCGTCGTACGACGGCGACCAGCTCGACCTCGAGGAGCGCACGTCGCTGCGCCGCGTCGCCGGCCTGTCCACCGAGCTCGAGGACGTCACCGAGGTCGAGTACCGCCAGCTGCGCCTGGAGCGGGTCGTCCTGGTCGGCGTCTGGGGCTCCGGCACCGTGACCGACGCCGAGATCTCCCTGCGCGAGCTGGCCCAGCTGGCCGAGACGGCCG
Source organism: Cellulomonas sp. P4_B5_2 (assembly GCF_056402235.1). Lineage (NCBI taxonomy): Bacteria > Bacillati > Actinomycetota > Actinomycetes > Micrococcales > Cellulomonadaceae > Cellulomonas > Cellulomonas sp. P4_B5_2. Next base: position 598 of record NZ_JBFUHU010000362.1, on the reverse strand, counting down.
GCTCCCAGGTGCTCGACGGGCTGCTCCAGCGCCGGCAGAAGCCGGACCCCGGTACCTACCTCGGCTCGGGCAAGGCCGCCGAGCTGGCCACCCTCGTCGCGGCCGTCGGCGCCGACACCGTCGTCGTGGACGGCGAGCTGGCCCCCTCGCAGCGCCGCGCGCTGGAGGACATCGTCCGCGTCAAGGTCGTCGACCGCACCGCGCTGATCCTCGACATCTTCGCCCAGCACGCCAAGTCCCGGGAGGGCAAGGCACAGGTCGAGCTGGCGCAGCTGGAGTACCTGCTCCCGCGCCTGCGCGGCTGGGGCGACTCGATGTCCCGGCAGGCCGGAGGGCAGGTCGGCGGCGCCGCAGCCGGCATGGGCTCCCGCGGTCCCGGTGAGACGAAGATCGAGCTGGACCGGCGGCGCATCCGCAACCGGATGGCCAAGCTGCGCCGCGAGATCGCTGCCATGGAGCCCGGCCGGGTCACCAAGCGGGCGTCGCGCAAGAAGCACGCGATCCCGTCGGTCGCCATCGCCGGCTACACCAACGCGGGCAAGTCCTCGCTGCTCAACCGGCTGACGCACGCGGGCGTACTCGTGGAGAACGCCCTGTT
>NZ_JBFUHU010000361.1:0-3521 GCF_056402235.1 Cellulomonas sp. P4_B5_2 | reverse complement strand
GACTCGACGTCGCAGCCGGCCGCCCGCAGCCCGCGCAGGAGGTCGGGCTGGGAGTCGAGGTTCAGCGACGGCTGACCGAGCGCGGCACGGACCTCGTCGGCAAGGGCCTCGAGCTTGGCGGGCCGACCGCTGCGAGGCCGCGGTCCGAGGAGATCGGTCAGGAGAGCGTCGTGCGTCTCGACGCTCCACGGCATCCCGTCGTGCTGCATCTCGGCGGCGATGAGCGCACCCGTGGACTCGGCGGCGAGCAGGAGGCGCAGGCGGCCGGGCTCGTCGGCGCCCGCAACGGCGGCGAGCTGGCGCCGGAGCTCGTCGAGCGGATCGAGGGCGACGGCCGGTCCGACGTCGTCGAACAGGCTCCCTTCGACCGGGGCCGGTTCACGCGGCCCGTCCCACGGGCCCGGCGGCGCGCCGGCCAGCGCGGACGACTGCGAGTACACGCTCCGGCGCAGGATCGCGTGGCAGAGCCGCAGGTCGTGGCAGCGCTCGACGCGGACGCCGGCGTCCAGCAGCGGCGGATAGCGGCGCGACGTGTCGTCCCAGACCCACCGCGGCCGGTCCGCCTCGCGCTCCCGGACGACCGAGGCGAGGTCGTCGGCGGCGACGAGGACGGAGCCGATCGGCTCGCCCTGCTCGGTCAGCGACTGCAGCTCGACGACGCCGGGGCGCGACGGGTCGTCGAGGAGCAGCAGCAAGGACACGGCTCATGGTCGCAGCCGCGTCCGACACCGCTGGTCAGGCCGAGTACGTGCGCACCGCGTGGCGGAAGAACTCCGCGGCGACCTTCCGGGTGGCGGCGAGGTCCGTGCGTCGCTCGACCAGCCAGTCCCGGTCGCGCAGCTCGGCGAGCACCAGCTCCGCGAGCACGGTCGGCACCGTCCCGGCACCCATCTCCCGGGTGACCGCCTTGAGCGCGACGAGCTCCTCGATCGCGTCGTGCTGCTCCGACGTCAGACCGGTCTGCGCGGCCAGGGCGCCGAGAGTCATCGGCGGGAACGCCGCACCCGGGCGCTCGTCGAGCCAGCGCACCGCCAGTGCGGGCCGCACCGCGTAGAACAGCTTCTTCAGCGGCATCCGCCCGCCGTCGCCGACGAACCGCGCCCACTGCTGCCGTCCGACGCTGAGGTAGTGGCGCCCGACCAGCGCGCGGTCGCCGACCTCGTCGGCAAGCGCGAGGAACTCTCCGACGAACCGAGGCTCGGACCGATACACCATCGGTGAGCCGAGCCACTCCACGATCGCCGCGTTGCCCTTGAGCAGCAGCTGGACCGCCTTCTTCAGGTCCCACCCGTTGACGTCGAGCAACCCGTCCGGCGCCCACTCGACCACGTCACGCCGAGCCCACGGGCTGAGGTACTCGTCCGCGCTGCGGACGTAGACGAACCGGCAGTCGTAGTCGCTGTCGGGGGAGGGGAAGCCCCACGCGCGGCTGCCGCTCTCGACCGCCGCGAGCACGCGCACGCCCTCGACGCGGACGACCTCGTCGAGGAGAGCGTCGATGGCGTCGACCGTGGGGGCGTCGAAGGACGGGGGCAGCGTGCGCATCGCGCGAGGGTAGGGAGTCGTCACGCGTCGGCGCGCTCTCTTTTGCGTCGGTTCCTGAGCACGTCCGGAACTTCGGCATCGACGCGTGGCGACTTGATCCGGCGACGCGCGCTACGACCGTCTCACCGCCGCGAGCTCCGCATCGCAGGGCGCACGGTGACCGCCGACCCGTCCGGCGCCGTCCCCGCGGCCAGCGCCCCGTACTCGGACGACCCCACCGCGTACACCGCCAACCGCCCGTCGGCATCGGCGTGGATCCCCCACCCGTACCGCTTCCCCAGGTCACTGGACCGCAGGCACGCGCGGGGCGTCGCATAGAAGGAAGCCCACTCGTCAGGGGAGTCAGTCGAGACGCCGTGCCGCCCCGCCCACACCCGGAAGATCACGTCGGACGACCGCAGCGCGTACGGCGCGGACGCGATGAGCGAGAAGGTCGACGCGGCGATGGTGGAGCCCACGGGCTCGACGCCGGCGACGGCAGAGGTGTCCGGCGCGACCGTGAGGAAGGTGGACGTGTAGTCGACGCTCTCCATGCGGGCAGACGCTAGACCGCGGGACTGACAGCGGTCCGGCTCATGGGGAAGATCCAGGGCCCCTCCGGTGACGCCGACGAGAGCGGCACCCGCGCCCGCACCGACGAGTACCCCAGCGCGGTGTAGTAGCCGACGTTGTCGGGCTTGGTGGTCTCCAGGTAGGACGGGCCGGCCGCGGAGTCGATCAGGTCGAAGACCGTGGCCATCAGCCGCTTGCCGCGGCCGGCGCGCTGCAGGTCGGGCCGGACGCCGAGCGCCTCGACGTACCAGGCGTCGCAGGGCACCCCGGCAGACGTGACGTCGCCGAACCGGATGATCCCCACGCTGTGCTCGCGGGTGTTGACGGCGATCCGCACGATCCGGAGCGCCTGCCGCCACCAGCGGGCGGGGGTCATCGGGTAGGTGCCGGGCGGGTAGAGCGCGATCGCGCCGGTCACCGCGCCGTCCAGCCTGGTCACGAACGCGTGCCCGTGCCGCACGGAGTCCGACAGGGTCATCCGGTACAGCGCCCGCAGCTCCCGCTCGCGGCGGGCGCGGACGGGGAACAGGTGCACGAAGCCGGGGTCGTCGGCCAGCGCCGCGGCCAGCACGGTCGCGGCCTCGGCGATGCCGGACGGGTGCAGCGGCTCGACGACATCAGGCGGGGATCCGGACATGTCGCGCATCCTCTACGGGACATGCGTCCAGATGCAACCCCAACGGGTGATGGACAAATGGCGTGACCTGCGCAAACGCTTACGACCCTGTCAGTGCGTCCTTGAGCTTGATCCGCCCGCCGCTGCGCAGCACCGCACGCGAGTAGATCCGTCCGGCCAGCCAGACGAGCACGGGGATCACGGCGAGCGACAGCCCGAGGGCCAGCGCGACCTCCCACACCTCGACCTCGCCCAGCGCGATCCGCATCGGCATGAGCAGGGGCGCGCAGAACGGGACGTACGACAGCCAGATGACCAGCGGGTTCGTCGGGTCCCAGGGCGCGATGCTCACGCCGATGAGGTACGGGATCATCATCAGGGTCAGCACCGGCGCGGTCACCGAGCCGACGTCCTCCTGCCGCGACACCAGCGCCGCCAGCGCACCGAGCGCGAGCGCGTACATGGTGAAGCCGATGACGAACCAGATCACCACCCACAGCGCGGTCGCGCCCAGGTCGATCGAGCTGGTGTCGACGAGGCCGAGGGCCACCGCGGTCCCGGACCCCGCGCCGACGACGAGCACCACCTGGATGAGCCCGATGACCCCGATGCCCAGCACCTTGCCGGCCATCAGCTGCCACGGCCGCACGGTCGCCAGCAGCAGCTCCACGACGCGCGAGGCCTTCTCCTCGACGACCCCCTGCGCCACCAGCTGCCCGGCGGTCATGAGCGAGATGAACAGCAGGATCCCGGCGACGAAGCCGGCGACGATCTGTGCGCCGTCCTGCTCAGGCTCGGGCTCCAGCGC
>NZ_JBFUHU010000360.1:0-3522 GCF_056402235.1 Cellulomonas sp. P4_B5_2 | reverse complement strand
CGCCGGCACTGCCCGCCCRGCCGATCGCGAGGCCGTCGGCGCTGCCCGCCCGGCCGACCACGGTCGAGTCCTCCAGCGCGACGACGACGCTCCCGGCACCCCCGACGACGCACCCGGTCGCCCGGATCGCCGCGCCCGCGGAGCCCGCCCCGCACATCGAACCCACAGAGCCGGTCGCACCGGTCGCACCCGTCACCGAGACCGAGCCACTCCCCCGACCGTCGGCCGGCGCCCCCACCCGCACCGCCGACCGCAGCCCCCTCCCGCCCGGCGGCGAGGTCCGGTACGTCGGACCCCAGCTGCGCCCGTGGCAGAAGGACGTGCTCGACGCGTGGCTGGCTGCGGGCCGCCGCGGGATCGTCGAGGCGGTGAGCGTGCAGGGCCGAGGTGTGGTCGGTGCGCTGGCGGCCTGGGACGCGCTCACGCGCGGCGAGAAGGTGCTCGTCCTGGTCCCGACGACGGACCTCCTCGAGCAGTGGCTGACCACCCTGACGCTCCAGCTGCCCGGCCTGTCGCTCGGCCGTCGCGACCTCACGACCGCCCACACGTTCGACGACTGCGACGTGCTGGTGTCGCTGGTCAGCAGCGCCTTCGGGCACGACCTCCTGGAGGACCGGGYGGGCCTGCTGGTCGCGGACGAGGTGCACAAGTACGGCTCCGCGCGTCCGGCGGAGACGCTGCGCGACGGGTTCCGCGCGCGCCTCGGCCTGACGACGTCGGTCGAACGCCAGGACGCCGGCGTCGACGAGATCCTGCAGCCGTACTTCGGCACGGTGCTCGACGGCTGCGACCTGCGTCGCGGTCGCGCGGAGGGTGTGCTGGGCCGGTTCCGGCTCGCGCTCGTGCCGGTGGACCTCGACCCCGCCGACCAGTCGGAGTACGACACCCTGTCCGCGCAGCTCACGGACCTGCAGGAACGCCTGACCGCGCACGGCTGCGCGCCGGGCACGTTCCACGACGACGTGATTCGGCTGCAGGGCGGCTGGCGCGAGAACGCGCGGGCCGCAGCCGACGCCAGCGCGTGGCTGCGCGCGGTGAGCAGCCGGCGTGACCTGCTTGCGACATCGACGGCCAAGCTCGACGCCGTGGCGCAGCTCGCTCCGCTGCTCGCCCGGTCGGCCCGCGGCCTGGTCTACACGCACACGAAGGACGATGCCGACACCGCCGCCTCGCGACTGCGGTCGGTCGGCGTCGCCGCCTCGTGGTTCCACAACGGTCAGGAACCCGAGGTCCGGCGGAACACCCTGCGCGACCTGCGCAGCGGCGGCGTCACGGTCCTGTCCGTCCCGAAGGTGCTCGACGAGGGCCTCGACCTGCCGGCGATCGGCGCGGTGGTGATCCTCGCCGGCAGCCGGACCCGACGGCAGCTGGTGCAGCGCGTGAGCCCTGTCCTGCACCCGGCGGAGGCGGACCGGCTTCCCGTGGTGGTCGTCGTGCACGCCCGCGGGACCGTGGACGCGGACGACGGCTTCCTCGCGGAGCTCGCCGAGGTCGCCACGGAGGTCCGCGCGTTCGACGCGGACGCCGCCACGATCGCCGACTGGTCCGCAGGCGCCTAGCCCGCAACCCTGTCCGAGGCGCCCTCTACCCTCGGCGCATGTTCCTTCTCGACGACGGTGGCCTGGTCCTCAGCCCGAGCGACCTGGCCAACGCCGCCGCCTGCGAGTTCGCCGTGCTGAGGAACCTCGACAGCCGCCTCGGCCTGGCGGAGCCGGCGCCGATCGCCGCGGACGCCATGCTCGCGCGGGTGTCCGCACTGGGCACGGCGCACGAGAACCGGGTGCTCCAGGAGTACCGGGCGTCACACGCGGTCGTCACGATCGCCCGCCCGCGGTACGACGAGGCCGGCGACCGAGCCGCACTGGAACGCGTGCACGCCGTCACGCTCGCCGCTCTGGGCTCGGATGCCGACGTCATCTACCAGGCGGGGTTCTTCGACGGCCGGTTCACGGGGTGGGCCGACTTCGTGGTGCGCGAGGAGGGCGGCTGGGCCGTGCTCGACACCAAGCTGGCCCGGAGCGTGAAGGTCACCGCCCTGCTCCAGCTGGCGGCCTACGCGGACCAGCTGATCGGTGCGGGCATCCCGGTCACGGCCGAGGTGCACCTGATCCTGGGCGACCGGACGCGGTCGAGCTACCGCCTGGCGGACCTGCTGCCGCTGTACCGCGAGCGCCGGACGCTGCTCGAGGACGTGCTCGACGAGCACCGCGCCGCGCAGACGCCCGTGGCCTGGGGCGACACCCGCTACCGGGCATGCGGCCGGTGCGACGTCTGCGCCGCGCAGATCGCCGCGCACCGGGACGTCCTCCTGGTCGCGGGGCTGCGGTCGACGCAGCGCGCGCGGCTGGCGGCGGTCGGGATCGGCACCGTCGACCAGCTGGCCGCGAGCGCCGGCCCGGTCCCGGGGATCGGCGGCGCGACGCTGGCCAACCTGCGCCGGCAGGCGGCCCTGCAGGTGCGGCAGGAGACGTCGACCGAGCCGCTGGTGTTCGAGGTCATCGACCCCGGGGCGGTGCAGGACCTGCCCGCGCCGGACCCCGGCGACATCTTCTTCGACTTCGAGGGTGACCCGCTGTGGACGGACGACACGGTCCCGGCCGACGCGCCCGCCGACTGGGGGCTGGAGTACCTGTTCGGGGTGGTYGAGGCCGACGGGACGTTCCGGCCGTTCTGGGCGCACGACCGCGCTCAGGAGAAGCAGGCGTTCGTCGAGTTCCTCGCCTATGTCGCCGAGCGCCGTGCCGCGCACCCCGGCATGCACGTCTACCACTACGCCCCCTACGAGCGGACCGCCCTGCTCCGGCTGGCCGGCCGCTACGGCGTCGGCGAGGACACCGTGGACCAGCTGCTGCGCGACGGCGTGCTGGTCGACCTGTACGCGACCGTGCGGCGGGGTCTGCGGGTGGGCAGCAGCTCGTACTCGCTGAAGAAGCTCGAACCCCTCTACATGGGTGACGAGACGCGAGAGAGCGAGGTGACGACCGCGGCCGACTCGATCGCCGAGTACGCCGAGGCGTGCGACCTGCGCGACGCGGGGAACGAGACCGCCTGGCAGGCGAAGCTCGCCGAGATCGCCGAGTACAACCGGTACGACTGCGTCTCCACGCTGCGGCTGCGCGACTGGCTGCTGGCGCACGGCCCGGTTCCGACGGGAGCCGCGGYGGGTGAGCCTCGGGAGCCCGCCGACGAGGACCCGCTGGTGGCGGACGTCCTGGCGAAGGCCGAGGTGCTGGACGACCCCCGTGACCAGCAGGCGGTCCGGATGCTCGCCGCGGCGGTCGGCTACCACTCGCGCGAGGCGAAGCCGTTCTGGTGGGCGCACTTCGACCGGTTGCAGTCCGACCCCGCCGAGTGGATGGACCCCCGCGGCACGCTCCTCGTCGACGGGACGGCTGAGGTGGTCGAGGACTGGACCATCGGACCCGGCAAGCGCACCTTCGCCAGGACGCTGCGGCTGACCGGGCAGCTGGAGCCGGGCAGCGACCTGCGCGCAGGCGGCACCGCGTACGCGCTGTACGACCC
>NZ_JBFUHU010000359.1:0-3537 GCF_056402235.1 Cellulomonas sp. P4_B5_2 | reverse complement strand
CGTCTGCACCGTCAGTCCCGCCGCCCACGCCGCCACGAAGCCGGCGCCGAAGCCGGCGAGCGGGCGCCAGTCCCACCACCTCATGCGTCCTCCTCGGCCCGTCGCCCGAGGTCGTCGGCGATCGCGGCCAGGCTCTCCCTGGCCCGCGCGACGTCCACCGGGGTGAGCACGTGCTCGGAGTACCGCGCCGCCAGGTACAGCTGCAAGAGGGCGCGCGTCGCGACCGGGTCCGCCCGCGTGGCGTCGAGCACCTCGACCGTGAACTCCGTCGCCGTCTCCGCACGGTCACGCACCAGCCCGCTGCGCTCCGCCGAGGCCTCCAGCGCGACCCACGCCGCGATCACCGCGTCCCCCGGCGGCACCTCGTCCTCGAGCACCTGCGCCGCCCGGCGGACCCCCTCGCGCAGCGCCGGCGTCGCACCGTCCAGGACGTCCCCGCCCAGCTCGATGTCCGGCACCGCCGAGTCGATCTCGTGCGGCGCACGCCGCTCCCGCATCGCCCGGATCCGTCGGACCAGCAGGGCGACCCCGATCACCAGCAGAGCGCCGATGACCGCGATGACCAGCAGGTAGATCCAGCGCTGGGCCTCCATCGTCATCTGCTCGCCGTCGAGGCCGGTCTCCTGCGGGACCGGGGTCGTCGTGTTCGTCGGCAGCACCGGCGGGGGGAGCGTGAACGGCGCACCGCCCTCGTTGCGCTGGCCGAGCCGGAACGGGCCTGCCAGGGCCGCGCCGATCACGGCCACCACCACGAACGCACCGACCAGCAGGACCGCGCTGGGCCTGCGTGCTGGCGGTGCCACGGGGCTCCTCGTCGTCGGGGGCCGGCGGGACGCGCCGGTGCGCCCAGGCTACTGACCTCGGTCCCGGACACCGCCGCACTCGACCGGACCGCTCTGGGACACTGGCGCCATGCCTTCTCGTGTCCGGCTCGCAGACGTCACGCCCCCCATCGCGCTCGGCCCGCTCGACGGTCGCTACCGTGCCGCGGTCGCGCCGCTGGTCGACCACCTGAGCGAGGCGGCGCTCAACCGCGAGCGGGTGCACGTCGAGGTCGAGTGGCTGATCCACCTGGCGCAGAACCAGGTCGTCCCGGGCGCCCCGACGCTCACGGCGGCCGACGAGCAGTACCTGYGGGACGTCGTCGACACGTTCGGACCCGACGAGGTCGCCGAGCTGGCCGCCATCGAGAAGATCACCGTGCACGACGTCAAGGCGGTCGAGTACTTCCTCAAGAGCCGGCTCGCGGCCGCGCCCGAGGGGTCGGCACTGCGGGACGTCGGCGAGCTGGTGCACTTCGCGTGCACGAGCGAGGACATCAACAACCTGTCGTACGCGCTGATGGTCCGCGGCGCGGTGCAGGACGTCTGGGCGCCGGCGGCGACCACCCTCGTCGACCAGGTTGCGGCGCTCGCGCACGAGCTCAAGGACCAGCCGATGCTGGCCCTCACGCACGGGCAGCCGGCGACCCCGACGACGCTCGGCAAGGAGCTCGCGGTCCTCGCGCACCGGCTGCGGCGGCAGCTGCGGCGGATCGCGTCCGACGAGTACCTGGGCAAGCTCAACGGCGCGACCGGAACCTACGGCGCCCACGTGGTCGCGGTCCCGGGTGCGGACTGGCCTGCGGTGAGCAAGGCGTTCGTCGAGCACCTGGGCCTGACCTGGAACCCGCTCACCACGCAGATCGAGTCGCACGACTGGCAGGCCGAGCTGTACGCCGACGTCGCCCGGTTCAACCGCGTGCTGCACAACCTGGCCACCGACGTCTGGACCTACATCTCGCGCGGCGTCTTCATCCAGATCCCCGTCGCGGGCGCCACCGGCAGCTCGACCATGCCGCACAAGGTGAACCCCATCCGGTTCGAGAACGCCGAGGCCAACCTCGAGCTCTCGTCGGCCCTGCTGGACACCCTGGCCAGCACCCTGGTGACCAGCCGGCTGCAGCGCGACCTCACCGACTCCACGACGCAGCGGAACATCGGCCCCGCGTTCGGGCACTCGCTGCTGGCCATCGACAACGTGGCCCGTGGCCTGCGCGCGCTGTCGGTCGACACCGTGCTGCTGGCCCGTGAGCTCGACGAGAACTGGGAGACGCTCGGCGAGCCCGTCCAGTCGGCCATGCGCGCTGCGTCCGTCGCCGGCGTGACCGGCATGGAGAACCCGTACGAGCGGCTCAAGGAGCTGACCCGGGGCCGGCGGCTGACGGCGGACGACATGCGCGAGTTCATCGGCGGGCTCGGGCTTCCCGACGACGTCGCCGCGCGCCTCGCCGCCCTCACGCCGGCGTCCTACACGGGGCTCGCGGGAGATCTGGTCATATACCTCGACTCGTGAGTCACCGCCAGAGCAACTAGGCCAATCGGGTGAACGCACGGCGCCCGCTTTGTCACTTCTGCATGCCTTCCGACGGAAGACGAAACGGTTCGACGGGACCGCTCTCAGCCCTCTGACCTGCATCTTCACTCAAATGAGTGATCTCTCCTGGACACGTGCCCTATTTGGGTTGCACAATCGTGCACCGACCGGTCGGAAACATCCGGTTCATCCCTTTTCTGGCAAGGAAGCCCATCGTGACGCTCATGCAGAAGGCGATCACGCCAGCGCTCACCCGCGCTCACCTCACCGCGGGACACGATCGCCTGGCGGGGTACGTGGTGCGCGCTGAGGACGTCGCCTTCGCGACGACTCCGGCCCAGCTGTTCGAGGTGCACGGACTCGGCTACGAGGGCACGCCCTTCAGCCCGTACGACCGGTCCATCGACGTGCTGCGCTTCGAGTCGTCCCCGCAGCTGCAGTACCGCGACGTGCCTGGCTACATCCTGCCGCTGTGGTGGCTGCGCCACTCCCGCATCCCCCCGGGCGCCGAGCTCATCCGCATCTACGACAACGGCACGTCCACGCTGCTGGCCCGCTACGGCGACGTCGGTGCCGGCTGGACGGTGACGCAGCTGGGCGCACCCCGCCCCTCGCTCGCCTCGCTGTCCCGCTGCGTCGGGCCTGTCGCCAAGTGGCACGGCGCCTACCTCGAGGCCGACGTGGTCGACGGCGGCCACACCGTGGTCCTCGCCCTGGCCAACCCCCCGCTGGCCGAGACCGGGTTCCACCAGTCGCCGTCGGGCCGCTGGTACCGCCGCGTGGCCCGTGAGGACGTCTCCGAGCTGTTCGAGCTGGACCTGACGGCGCGCTGGAACGGCCTCAGCGTCCGCGTCGTCGACCAGTGGCAGGACGCCCAGCGCTACGTCGTCGCCCGCATCTCGCACCTCGGCGACGACATCGAGCGCGCGGAGCGCCTGCACCTCAACCGCGTCGAGGCGGGCGTCTACGAGGGCATCGTCTACGCCGCCGAGCTGACCGACATCCAGACCAACCAGGTGGTCCCTCACACCTGGGCCCCCGGACCTGCTGCTCCCCGACAGCAGGTGGTGCGCTCCTGAGCGCACGGAACCGAGGGTTCCTCACCAGGGTCACGCCAGCGTTGCTGTGACCCTCGCGGAACGCSTGCCGGGCCTGGCCCTCCCCCCCGTCCAGGCCCGGCAC
>NZ_JBFUHU010000358.1:0-3537 GCF_056402235.1 Cellulomonas sp. P4_B5_2 | reverse complement strand
GTCGTCATCGGCTCGTCGACGGGTGGCCCGGAGGCGCTGTCCAAGCTGGTCGCCGCCCTGACGACGCCGCCGTCGGTGCCGGTGCTCGTGGTCCAGCACATGCCCCCGGTGTTCACCCGGCAGCTGGCCGCCCGGCTCGACAGGCTCGGGCCCGCGCGCGTGGTCGAGGCCGAGGACGGCACGGAGCTGCGTCCGGGCACGGTGCACGTCGCCCCCGGCGACCGCCACCTCGAGCTCCACCGCCGCGGCGACGTCCTGCGGGCCGTGCTCACGGACGGACCGCCGGTGAACTACTGCCGCCCGTCGGTCGACGTCCTGTTCCGCTCCGCGGTGCGCGCGATCGGCGGCGACCTGCTCGCCGTCGTGCTCACCGGCATGGGCGCGGACGGTCGCACCGGGTGCGAGGACGTCGTCGGTGCGGGAGGCACCGTCCTGGTGCAGGACGAGCCGACGAGCGTCGTGTGGGGGATGCCCGGTGCGGTCGCGACCGCGGGGTTCGCGCACCGCATCCTCCCGCTGCTGGATGTGGCCCCGACGATCGAGCGCGTGCTCGCCGAGGCCCACGCCGGTGAGAGGAGCTCTCGGTGGGTCTGACCCCGGAGTCCTTCTCGTTCGTCGCCGACCTCGTGCGGCGGCGCAGCGCCATCCAGCTGGCACCCGGCAAGGAGTACCTCGTGGAGAGCCGGCTGCTGCCGCTGGCGCGCGAGGAGGGGATCGTCGACGTCGACGCCTATGTGATGCGCGTCCGCGGCGGCGGCCGGGAGGCCGACCTCGTCCGCGTGGTCGAGGCGCTGACCACCAACGAGACGTCCTGGTTCCGCGACTCGACCCCGTTCGGGGCGCTGCGCTCGACCGTCGTGCCGGCGGTGGTCGCCACCCGCGGGCCGGCCACGCGCTTGCGGGTGTGGTCCGCCGCGTGCTCGACCGGCCAGGAGCCGTACTCGATCGCGATGACCCTCGCGGACTGCCTGCCGTCGACCGCCTCGTTCGAGATCGTCGCGACGGACCTGTCGGAGCAGGTGCTCACCCGCGCGCGGGAGGGCCACTACAGCCAGCTCGAGGTCAACCGGGGGTTGCCGGCGCCGATGCTCGTGCGGCACTTCGCGCGAGCGGGTGCCGGGTGGGAGGTGGCCCCGCAGCTGCGCACGCACGTGACGTTCCGCGCGCACAACCTGCTCGACGCGCCCCCGGCCGGTGGTCCGTTCGACGTGGTGTTCCTGCGCAACGTGCTCATCTACTTCGACCTGCCCACCAAGCGCGCGATCCTGCGTCGCCTCCGGCAGGTGCTGCGCCCCGACGGCGCGCTGCTGCTGGGCGCCGCCGAGACGACCATCGGCGTCGACGACGACTGGGTCCGGATGCCCGCCGGTGCCGGCTCGATCTACCGCCCCGTCCGAYCTGTGCCCGACCCGCTCGGCATCCCGCAACCCCGGACCGCGACGTGGTCCGCCCCCACACCCGCCGTCCCGGCCCCCGTGCTGACCCGAGGAGCACCACGATGAGAGCGCTCGTGATCGACGACTCGCGCACGATGCGACGCATCGTGTCCGGGGCCTTGCACCCTCTCGGCTTCGAGACGTACGAGGCCGAGCACGGCCGTGCGGCGCTCGACCTGCTCGAGGACGGCCTCCACGTGGAGCTCGCGTGCATCGACTGGAACATGCCCGTGATGGACGGGCTCACGTTCGTCTCCGAGGTCCGCGCCAACCCCGCGTGGCGCAGCATCACGCTGATGATGGTGACCACCGAGAGCGAGCAGGGCCAGATCGTGCGCGCGCTCGCCGCGGGCGCCCACGAGTACCTCATCAAGCCGTTCACGCCCGACGCCATCCGCGGGAAGCTCGACCTGCTCGGGCTCGTCGCGGTCGAGGAGCCCGCATGACCACGCTCGTCGAGCACGACCAGGTCCTCGCCATCGCGCAGGAGGTCTTCGCCGCCATGGTCGACGGCGACGTCGGTCTGCTGCAGCCGTGGCCCGGTGAGCTGCCGGAGATCGAGGACGGCGTGGTCGCGTGGGTGGACCTGCACGGCCCGTGGCCGGGCCGCGCCGAGCTGACGACGTCCGGCGCCACGGCGAGCGACCTCACGCGGGCCCTCCTGGGCATGGGCGACGACGAGGTCGTCACGTCGCTCGACCTGGTCGACGCGTTCGGCGAGGTGGCCAACGTCGTCGGCGGCAACGTGAAGTCGCTCCTGCCGCTGCAGGGCAGCCTCGGCCTGCCGCAGGTGGCGCCCAGCGCTCCGGCCGTGCCCGGCGCACGGCTCGTGCAGGAGCTCCCGCTGTCCTGGCGCGGCCACCCGTTGGTCGTCGCCGTGTGGGCGTTCGCCCAGCCCGCTCTCCCGGAAGGAACCCGACTCTCATGATCCGAGTCCTCGTCACCGACGACAGCCGCGTGATGCGGCAGATCGTCATCCGCACGCTGCGCCAGGCCGGCTACGAGTGGGACGTCCGCGAGGCGGCCGACGGCGCCGAGGCCCTCGAGGCCATCCGGGCCGACGAGCCCGACGTCGTCCTGTCGGACTGGAACATGCCGAATATGAACGGCATCGACCTGCTGCGCCGGCTGCGTGCGGAGGGGTTCGGGACGCCGTTCGGCTTCGTCACGTCCGAGGGCTCTCCGGAGATGCGGGCGCAGGCCGAGTCGGCGGGCGCCCTGTTCCTCATCGCCAAGCCGTTCACGCCCGAGGCGTTCCGCGCGGTCATCGACCCGGTGCTGGCATGAGCGCCCAGACACCGCTGCCGTCCGCGAAGCACGTCCGCGAGCTGGTCGAGGGGCTCATCGGCCGCGACGTGCAGGTGGCGACCGGGGGAGCGATGCTCGACCCGAAGGACGGCGACGGCACGCTCGTGGGCGTCTACGTCGACAACCGGCGCGCCCTGTCCGCGCTCGTCCTGCTCGACCTGCCGCTCGCGGCGTACATGGGTGCGGCGCTCGGGCTGGTGCCCGTGCGGGTGGCCGCCGACGCCGTGACGGAGGGCGTCCTGCCGCCGGCGCTGTCCGAGAACGCGGGCGAGGTGCTCAACGTCATGGCGTCGCTGTTCAACGCCGAGGGTGCGCCGCACGTCCGGCTCGACGTGCTCTACGAGCCCCGTCATCCGCTGCCGGCCGACGTCGCCACCTGGGTGCTCGCGTACGTGCGTCGCACCGACCTGGACGTCGAGGTGGCGGGCTACGGAGCCGGCAGGTTCTCCCTCCTGGTCCTGTGAGGACCCGGCACGGACTGTCCGATCTGTCCGGAAGCCGATAGCGTCCCTCGGGTGCATCCCTTCACGCCCGTCCCGCGTGAGCGTTGGAACCGCCGGGACCTGCGGGAACGTCGTGCCGGTGGCCGTCGCTGGCCCCGCCGCTCCGCGTTGGTCCTGCTGAGCACGCTCGCGCTCGTGACGATGCCGATCGCCCTGAGCTCGGCCCCGGACCCGGGCGCGCCGGGGGACTTCGCCGCGCTGCTGACGTTGCGGGACGACGACCCGGCCACGCGGTCGGGCGCCCGGGCCCCGACGAGCACCGAGCCGACCACCAGCGCGCCGAYGGCCAC
>NZ_JBFUHU010000357.1:0-3590 GCF_056402235.1 Cellulomonas sp. P4_B5_2 | reverse complement strand
GTCACGCTGTATCCCTACGTCAACCCGGCGACCGAGATCATCGACGGCACCGCGCTCCCGAGCGCGGACGTCAAGGTGACGCCCGTGTCGTCGACGTCGGACGGGATGCAGATCTGGCGGTTCACGCACAACGGCGTCGACACCCACCCGATCCACTTCCACCTCTATGACGTGCAGGTGCTGAACCGGGTGACGTGGGACAACATCATCATCCCGCCCGACCCGAACGAGCTGGGCTGGAAGGACACGGTCCGGATCGCCCCCCTCGAGGACACGATCGTCGCGCTGCGTCCGATCATCCCGAAGGTGCCGTTCGAGGTGCCGAACTCGGTGCGGGCGCTGAGCCCGATGATGCCGATCGGCTCGACCGCGATGTTCAACAATTTCGACGTCCAGGGCAACCCGACGACGCCGATCGAGAACAGGCTGGTCAACTTCGGGTGGGAGTACGTCTACCACTGCCACATCCTCAGCCACGAGGAGATGGACATGATGCGGCCGGTCAGCCTCGCGCTGCCACCGATCGCACCCAGCGCTCCGACGTTCACGACGACGGGCAACGGGAGCAACCGGCGCATCGTGCTCACCTGGGCTGACAACTCGATCACGGAGACCGACTTCCTGGTGCAACGCTCCACGGACGGGTCGACGTGGACCACCGTGGGCACGCCACGGGTCCAGCCGCTCCTCGGCAACGACCCCGGGACGCGCACCTACACCGATCCGACGTCGAACGCGTCAGCAGCGGCTCTCTACCGGATCGTCGCGCGCAACGCGGTGGGCTACGGCGGGCAGTTCCCGAGCCTGACGGTGCAGAGCACGTCCGCCACGGCGGCCGTGAACGCACCTGCGGCCCCGACCGGGCTCACGGCGACGCTGCAGGCGGGACCGCGGGTCGCGCTGGCGTGGAACGACGTCGCGAACAACGAGACCGGCTACGTCGTGCAGCGCTCGACCGGCGCAGGGGCGTGGACGCAGGTTGCGGCGCTCCCCGTCGGTGCCAGGAGCTACGCCGACACGAGCGTCACGCTCGGGTCTGCGTACTCCTACCGGGTGGGGGCCGTGAACGTCGCGGGCACCGTCCTGAGCTCCGTGGTGGATGTCACCGTGGCTGCTCCGGCAGCACCGGCGCCGACCGCGACCCCGACTCGGATCAGCAACACCCGAGAGCGGATTGCGGTGACCTGGGCGGATGTGACGAGCGAGACCGGCTACACCGTGCAGTGGAGCTCCGACGGCACCACCGTGACCGGTTCCGCGAACCGTGTGGCGAACACCACGAGCTACACCACAGGGAACCTGGCGCTCCAGGTCTGGTACGTCCGCGTCGGTGCGACCARCGCGCTCGGCACCACCTGGTCCGGCTGGGTGACGGTTCCGGCGGCACCCTGACGACGCCGACCTCAGGGGATGGGGCCGCACGAGCCACTCGTGCGGCCCCGCCCCGCGCCCGGAGGCCGGCGGCCGGCTGCGGGGACTCGTGCGAGCAGCTCGCGTGGGCCGAACGGCGTGGTCAGGTAGTCGTCGGCGCCCACCGACAGCCCGACGTGTCGGCCGGCACGCGCGGATCCCGGGACCACGGACCTGGGGTCATCTGCCCGGGACGCACGGCGGCGCCGACCCGAGGGTCGCGGCGTCCACCACCGCGCCGATCAGGTGCGTCCCGGAGACCAGCGGTGCGTCGTTGTGGTCCGCTCCCGGCACCACGACCTCGACGACCTCCCGGGGCGCTTCCCGGGCCGCGTCCGCGACGGTCCGGCTCAGGCCGGGTGGGACGGTGGTGTCCGCGTCCCCGAGCACGACCGCGACGGGTACGGCCGTCCGGCGCACGGCGGCGACGACGTCGAACCGGTCGCGCAGCAGCGCCCCCACCGGCACGTGGTAGACGGCCCGCGCGGCCTCGGCGAGAGTCGTGAACGGAGACCGCAGGACGAGCGCGGCCGGCGGGTGCTCGGCGGCGAGCCCGGCGGCGACGGCGGCACCGAGGCTCTCCCCGAGGTAGACGATCGACGCCTCGGGCACGCCTGCGCCGAGCAGGTACTCGCGGGCGGCCCGGGCGTCGCGGGCGAGACCCGCCTCGGACGGCGACCCCGGGTTGCCCCCGTAGCCCCGGTACTCCAGCAGGAGGACACCGAAGCCCGCGGAGCCGAGCGCCTCGGCCAGTGGGGCGCGGGAGCCGCGGTGGCCACCGTTGCCCGGTGCGACGAGAACCGTCGCCGTGCAGCCCTCCGGCGCCGGCAGGTGCCACGCCGCGAGGGTCAGCCCGTCGGAGGTCCGCAGGGAGACCTCCTTGGCTCCCGGGAGCACGTCGTCCACCGGGGGAGGGGAGCTCCGGTCCGGGACGAAGACGAGCGAGCGCTGGAACGCGAGTACCAGCCCGACGCCGACGACGAGCAGGACCGTGAGGACCGCGGCGACCCGCGGCAGGACCCGACGAGCGCGCGTCCGCTCGGTCATGGTCCGATCGTCGCACCCGTCGCTCGAGCGCGGTGAGACGCTCCACGTGCTGCGCAGGGTTGTCGTGCGTCGAGAAGTCCAGGGCTCTGGGCCGCGTGTCAGGACCACTCCACGCGGCGACCCGCGCTTAACCTGCCTCCGGCCGCGCCCGCTCCCTGTCCCCGAACCCGGCCGTCACGCACATGTCGCTGCACTCCCGCGAGACACCGGTCAGGTCCCGGCCGACGGTCCCCTCAGTCGTGTCGACGAGTCGGCTGCGGCGTCGGACGGGTGCCGTCCTTCTCGCCGCGGTGATCGCCCTGACGGGAACCGGCGGGGCCAGCTACGCGGACGGCATCGACGACCGCCGTGCCGAGGCCGAACGGCGCAGCAGCGAAGCCGACCGACGCGCCGAGGAGCTGGAAGCCTCCATCGAGGGTCTCAGCAGCGAGCTGAGCCAGGCCGCGCTCGACCTGCAGGCCACCCAGGCGCGCCTGCCCGCGGCGCAGGCCGAGCTCGAGGACGCGCGCGCGGCCCTGGAGGCCACCCAGCGCGAGGCGGCCATCCTCGCCGGCCGACTCCAGGACGCGACCGACCTGCGAGGCAGCCTCACCGCGACCATCGCCGCCGACCGTGCCGACGAGAAGGATCTTCGTGACGCCGTGGGGGCGATGGCGCGGGAGGCCTACCGGGGGGCACCCGGGGTCTCCGCCATGGACGTGATGCTCGACGCCAAGGACGCCACYGACTTCCTCGACAACGCCCGGCTGGTCGATGCGGCGCTGCGCAGCCAGGCGCGCGTCCTGGACGAGCTGCGCCAGGTCGATGCGAACAACCGCAACAGCGAGACCCGCCTGGGCGCTGTCACCGATCGCGTCGCCGAGCTGAAGGAGCAGGCCGAGGCCAACGTCGTCGCCGCCGACCGGGCCCGGCGCGTGGCCCAGACGCGCGAGGACGAGATCAACCGGCTCATCACTGAGCAGAGCGCCCGGCAGGACGCGATCGCCTCGCTCAAGGCGCAGGCGGAGGCCGAGCAGGCTGAGATCGACGCCGAGCGGGCGGCTGTCGAGCGCGAGCTCGTCGCGATCATCGCCGAGCAGCGAGCCGCCCGCGAGGCTGCCGAGGCCGCGGCACGGGCCGCCGAGGCCGCTGCG
>NZ_JBFUHU010000356.1:0-3615 GCF_056402235.1 Cellulomonas sp. P4_B5_2 | reverse complement strand
CGCTCTCCGGTCTGCGCATGCGGGTGGTCGGCCGGGACGCCACCCCGATGCGCGGGCGCGACGGCACCGACACGTCCTACGAGACCGACACGCTCAACATCGGACCGGGCGAGAGCTACGACGTGGTGTTCACGGCACCTGCCAAGCAGGGTGCCGGCGCGTACGACACCTACATGCTCTACAACCGCGCGTACGCCCGCTCCGGAAACCGTGCACCGGGCGGGTTCGGGGGTCAGGCCACCGAGGTCCGGGTGTACGCCGGCGGCGTCGCCCCGCAGGCCTATCCGAACGAGTGGGGAGTCTGAGCGCCGTGACCACCAACCGACCCCGTCGGGCCCTGCGCGGACCTGCGCTGGCCGCCCTGCTGGCGCTGGCGTGGGCCACGACCTCCGCGCTCACCGGCGCCGCACCCGCCGTCGCCGAGACACCGCCCCGGGTCGGCATCGTCTGCACCACCGGCGCGGGCGGCGCGGCGGGGAGCCCGATCTTCGACCTCACCACGCGGACCGGGTACATCAGCCTGCCCGACGGCAACACCGCGTTCATGTGGGGGTACTCCAGCGGGTTCGACGCCTTCCAGCACCCCGGCCCGGTGCTGTGCGTGAACGAGGGCGACGAGGTGACCGTGATCCTGCACAACACGCTCCCGGAGGCGGCGTCGATCGTGTTCCCCGGCCAGGAGGACGTGCGCGCTGACGGGGCCCCTGTGAGCCCCGTGCTCAGCGCCGGGCGGGTGACCTCGTTGGCGCCCACGGCCGCGGCAGTCGACGGCACGGTCAGCTACACGTTCACGGCCGGCCACCCCGGCACGTACCTCTACGAGTCCGGCACCAACCCCGAGAAGCAGGTGCGGATGGGGCTGTTCGGGGCGCTGATCGTACGGCCCGAGATGGGACCCGCATTCGCCTACGACCGTGCGGACAGCCAGTTCACGCCGTCCGAGGAGTTCATGGTGCTCCTCTCGGAGATCGACCCGTACCAGCACGCGGCGGTCGAGGCGGGGACGCCCTTCAACATGAACAGCTACCACCCGCGGTACTGGCTGATCAACGGACGCGGCTTCCCCGACAGCATCGCTGACAACGGTGCGTCCTGGCTGCCCACGCAGCCGTACGGAGCGCTGGCGTCCGTGAACCCCTACGACGCCTCGACGCACCCCCAGCCGGGCCTCGCCCGCTACCTCAACGTCGGCACGGAGGACTTCCCGTTCCACCCGCACGGCAACAACGGGCTCGTGATCGGCCGCGACGGCCGACCGCTCGAGGGACCGACCGGCCAGGACCTCTCGTTCGAGAAGTTCGCCATCAACATCGGACCCGAGCAGACCTGGGACGTGCTGTTCCGCTGGTACGACGCCGAGGGCTACGACCCCGTCACCAATCCCGTGCCGGTGACGGTGCCGAGCCTTGCCAACCAGGTGATCGGCGTCTTCTACAGCGGCAGCCCGTACCTCGGGAGCTCGCAGACGCTCCCTCCGGGCACCCCGACCCTGAACCAGTGCGGCGAGTTCTACATCATCAGCCACAACCACGCCCTGTTCCAGATCACCTCGTGGGGCGCGATCATGACCGGTCCCATCACCTACATGCGGATCAACCCGCCTCCGCCCAACGACTGCGGATGAGCGGAGAGGTGGGGAGAACGATGATGCGCGCAACGAGCCTGCGGAGGACCGTCTCCGTCGTCGCTGCCGGCGGAGCGCTGGCCCTCGTGCTGGCCCTCGTCTCGCCCGCGGGGCCTGCCGCCGCGGCGACCGTGCCGATCGACCTGTGGGCGACGACCGGGACGACGACCCTGCCCGCGGGCGGCCAGTCCGTCACCGTCTGGGGCTACAGCCTCACGAACACTGCGGCCACCCGCCCAGGCGGACCGACCCTCGTCGTCGACGTCGGCGACACCGTGGACATCACGCTGCACAACATGCTCGGGGAGACCTCTGCCCTGCTCGTGCAGGGGCAGGGCATGGTCCCGGACCGCACCGGTGTGGCTCCGGGCGGCACGGCGCTGTACTCCTTCACCGCGAGCCGGCCGGGCACCTACCTCTACGAGGCGGGCCTGCTCCCGAACGCCCAGCACCAGGTCGCCATGGGCCTCTACGGAGCTCTCGTCGTGCGGTCCGGCACCCCGGGCCAGGCCTACGGCACCGCGGCCACGGCGTACGACGACGAGGCCGTGCTGGTGCTCAGCGAGATCGACCCCGCGCTGAACAACGCCGCCTCCCCGGCGAGCTTCGACATGCGCAAGTACGCACCCCGTTACTTCCTCGTCAACGGGAAGGCCTATCCCGACACCGACGCCGTCACCACGGCGGTCGGTCGCACGACCCTGCTGCGCTACGTCAACGCCGGCAGCCAGTACCACTCGATGTCCGTGCTCGGCGCGCACCAGACGGTCGTCGCGCTGGGCGGCAGCCCACTCAACCTCGCGCGGCAGTACGTCGCCGAGACGTTCGGCCCCGGCCAGACCGCGGACGCCCTGGTGACGCCCTCGGCTTCGGGGATCGACCGCGCCCTGGCGGTCCACGACGGCAACCTGCTGCTGCACAACAGCAACACCGCGGGGATCGGCGGGATGCTCACCCTCCTCGACGTCACCGGCACGGGTGCGGTCGACGACTCCGGTCCGGCGACGACGGAGGCGCGCAGCGCCGCCGACGTCACGGCGACCGTCAGCGACGCCGCCACGGGCGGGTCCGTCGTCACCGCAGCGGAGTACCACGTCGACTCCGTGACCGGCACCGGGACCGCGATGGAGGCGGTCGACGGGACGTTCGACGCCGCCACCGAGGACGTGGTCGGAGTCGGAGCCCCCGCGCTCGCGGGCCAGCACATCATCTACGTGCGCGGCCGGGACTCCCTCGGTCAGTGGGGACCGTTCAGCTCCGTGCTGGTCAGCGGCGGCGACGCCGTCGGGCCGGTGACGACGGCCGTGACCGTGGCCCCGGACGCCACGAACGGCACGGCTGCGGTGACCGTCTCCGCGACCGCGGACGACACAGCGAGCGGCGGCAGCGACATCGCCGCCGCGGAGCTCTTCCTCGACACCGTCGGCGCGGACGGCACCGGGACTCCCCTGGTGGTCGGCACGGCGGCGACCGTCTCCAGCATCGACGCGACGCTCGCCGCGGGGACCGTCAACGCCCTGACCGAGGGCGAGCACGTCATCTCGATCCACGCGCAGGACTCGTCCGGCAACTGGGGCGAGCACGCCACGGCGAGCCTCGTCGTCGACAAGACCGGACCGACGACGACCGCACCTGTGTCCGTCGCCGTCACGCCCAACAACGGCACGCTCCCGTACAACCCGAGCACGGCGGCCGTGCGCATCGCGACGACGGTGACCGACCCGTCGTCCGGCGGGGTCAACACGAGGATCGCGCGGGCCGAGGGCTTCATCGACTCCGTCGGTGCGGCCGGCTCGGGCTTCGTCGTGGCCGCCGCCGACGGCGCGTTCTCCGACCCGACCGAAGGCGTCTACGCCGACATCCCCCTGGCGACCGTCGCCGCGCTGAGCAACGGGTCGCACGTGGTGTCGGTGCGGGGTCGGGATGCGGCGGGCAACTGGGGGCCGGTCGCGACCGGGACCCTGGTGGTCGACAAGGTCCGACCGGTGATC
>NZ_JBFUHU010000355.1:0-3619 GCF_056402235.1 Cellulomonas sp. P4_B5_2 | reverse complement strand
CGTGGGGGCTGGGACCCCCTCGAGTGCGGACGTTGCGGCTGCAGAAGGGCTAGCTGAAGCGGACTGCGCCGAAGAGCCAGCCGTTCAGGCTCGCGCCGCCGACGGACATGCTCGACACGTCGGTGCGGCGCATCTGGGCGTCATGACCGGCGGACCGCGACCAGGCGGAGACCATCGAGGACGCGGAGCCGTTGCTCACGCAGGCCACGATGTTGTCGCCACCGGAGTGCCAGATGCCGCCCGCGTTGGCCATGGTGATGGCGTGGCTGACCAGGCTGCCGCTGCGGGAGACCGACAGCTGCGAGAGCCCGAGGGACGCGCGGTAGGCGTTGATGGCGGAGCCGATCGCCGAGACGCTCGACTCGCCGGCGCCGGATCCCCCGGAGCCGCTGCAGACCTTGCCGCCGCTGGGGATGCCGGACGACGGCGCGACCGGCGCGGGGGCCGAGGCCGTCCTGGGAGCGGTCGAACGGGACGTGGTCCGCGTCGGGGCCTTGGCTGTGGACCGGGCGGCAGCAGCCTGTGCGGCGGCGGCAGCGGCTGCCTGCTCCGCGGCGATGCGGGCGGTCTCGGCGGCCTGCCACGCGGCCTGCGCGTCGACGGCGGCCTTCTCGGGTGCGGCAACCCCGGCGACCAGCGAGCGCAGGGACGCGAGGCTGACGTCGGGTGCGGTGAGGGCGGCACCCACGGCTCCGGTGGCGCTCGCGAGGGCGGCACGGGGGGCGTCGCCCGCGTTCGGCACGGCGGCGAGGGTGGCGTTGGCGTGGTCGACGGCGGCCTGGGCGCTCGTCGCGGCGGCGGTGCGGCTGGCGACGTAGGCGGTCTGCGCGACGACGACGTCGGTCTGGCGATTCACGACCGCGTCACGCGCGGCGGCCAGCACGGACTGGTCCACGCGGAGGTCGGCCTCGAGCGCCTTGGCCTGGGCCGCCTGGGCGCTCTGATCGGCGGCGTACACGCCACCGCCGGCGGCCACGGCGAGCGCGACACCGGCGGCGAGGCCGATCCACACGGATCGTCTGACCGCCACGATCCGGGCGGCGGTCTCCTCGACGAGCGGGGACGGCGCGGTGCGCTGGTGCGGGACATCGACCTGGTGGGGGACATCGTCGACCACCGGCACGGGTGCACTGATGACCGACGGTCGCTGGCTCGGCACGACGTCGAGCAGCTTCTTGGTGTCCTTGACCACGTCGCCTCCTTCGGGGACCCCGGCACGGCTGGCGCGAGTGGGGCTTCCACTCATCTCGGCATGTCGGGAGTCCGCCTTGAGGCCACATGCCCCTTTTTGTCAATCACCCGTTCGGACCAGTACGCGGTGCACATTGCCATTTTTCTGCGGCTAGCACCAATCGGCGCGCGACCGACGATGATGTGACCGTGACCGACGACTCCGGGCTGGACGCCCTCGACACCGCCATCCTGCGGGTGCTCGCACTCGATGCCCGGGCCACGTTCGCGCAGGTGGGAGAGCAGGTCTCGCTCTCCGCGCCGGCCGTGAAGCGACGCGTCGACCGGCTGCGCGAGCGGGGCGTGATCCGCGGTTTCACCGTCCGGCTGGATCCGGCGGCCATGGGCTGGCAGACCGAGGCCTTCGTCGAGCTGTTCTGCCAGGGCTCCACGAGCCCGGCGACCATGCGCGCGGCGGTCGAGCACTATCCCGAGGTGGTCGCGGCGAGCACCGTGACCGGGGACGTGGACCTCATGGTGCAGGTGCGCGCGCGGGACATGCGGCACCTGGAGCGCGTGGTGGAGAGGCTGGCCGCGGAGCCGTTCGTGGCGCGCACCCGCTCGACCGTGGTGCTCTCGGCGCTGGTCCGCCGCCCGGACGTACCGCCGGCCCCGGAGGGCTAACCGGCCACGGCCTCCTCGGTGGCGCACCGGTTGGTGACCACCATGACCGGGCAGTCGGAGTGGTGCAGCACCGCCTGGCTGGTGGAGCCCAGCAGCAGCCCGGCGAACCCGCCGCGGCCGCGCGAGCCGACGACGATCAGGTCGGTGGCCACCGAGAACTCCGTGAGCAGCTCTGCGCCCGTGCCGTCCAGGGCGATCCGCCGGACCGTCACGTCCGGGTGCTCGGCCAGCGCGCGGTCGACCACCACGTGCAGTCCCTCGGTGACGTCCCGCAGCACCTGCTCGTGGTCCACCGTGGCCGGCAGCCACGCCAGCACACCGGTCATCGAGCCCACGGGCACGCCCGCGACGGCGGTCAGCTCGGCGCCCCACGCCTCGGCCTCCCCGATGGCGTAGCGCAGCGCGTGCTCGGCCTGGGGGGAGCCGTCGACGCCGACGACGATGCGCTTCACCGGGCGCGGCGCCGGGATGGGGGCGTCGTCGGGCAGGGTCCGGCCGGCCTCGCGCAGGGGCACGACGACCGTCGGGCAGTACGCGTGCGCAGGCAGGGCCGACGAGACGGTGCCGAGCAGCCGGTCCGCGAACCCGCCGCGCCCGCGCGTGCCGACGACGGCGAGCCGGACCTGGTGCGAGAGGTCGACGAGCACGCCCGCGGCGTCGCCCGTGAGGACCTTGGCGGTCACCGGGATGCCCAACGGCGCGATCCGCTGCGTGGCTTCCGCGAGCACCGCCTTGGCGCCCTCCTGGATGGCCGTGTCGTCTAGCGCCGCATATCCGCCGTCGAGCGAGGCCGCGGTGAACGACGGGAGGGAGTAGCTGCAGATGAGCCGGATGCCCCAACCGTGGGTCTTGGCCTGCGCGGCCGCCCAGTCGAGCGCGTGCAGGCTCGCCGCGGATCCGTCCACCCCGACGAGGACCACATCGTCACGCGTCATCCGGAGCCTCCGTGCTCGTGCCGAGCCCACCGTGCGCTCGTCCCAGTGTCTCCCACCGGTGCGCCGATGCACCCGCGAGTAGCCGGAATGATGCCATACGTTGGTGGATTCTTGACGAAGATGAGGTTCAGGCAACCACGTACTGGGACCACAGCGGCTCGGACCGGACCGACGTGGTGCCGAACGCCACCGACCACCGCGGGGCGCGGGGGACGAACGGCAGCTCCCAGCCGATCTCGTGCAGCAGCCGGTCGGCCTTGCGGTGGTTGCACCGCACGCACGCGGCGACGACGTTGGTCCACTCGTGGCGGCCGCCGCGCGAGCGTGGGTTCACGTGGTCCACGGTGTCCGCTCCCCCGCCGCAGTACGCGCAGCGGTGGTTGTCGCGCTGCAGCACCGTGCGGCGGGTGGGGGGCACCGGGCGGCGCACCGGGACGTGCACGTAGCGCGTCAGGCACAGGACGACCG
Source organism: Cellulomonas sp. P4_B5_2 (assembly GCF_056402235.1). Classification (NCBI taxonomy): domain Bacteria; kingdom Bacillati; phylum Actinomycetota; class Actinomycetes; order Micrococcales; family Cellulomonadaceae; genus Cellulomonas; species Cellulomonas sp. P4_B5_2. The sequence goes on along the minus strand of NZ_JBFUHU010000355.1, from coordinate 362 downwards.
GGAGGGGCACGGACACGTGCTCGGAGTGCAGCAGGCGACCGTCGGTCTCGAGGACGGTCGCCTTGCCGGACATGACGAGCACCACGGCGCGCCGCAGGCTCACGATGCACAGCGGTTCCATGCTGGCGTTGAGCAGCAGGGTGCGTGCTCCGGACGCGATCAGCCCTGGTGAGCCGACCTCGGTGGCTGCCCCACCGACGGCCTCGGTGGACAGCTTCGACGCATTCATGAGCACGGCGTTCTCCCGACCTCGGGGGTCGAACCGGCTGGCTGCCGGCCCGGCGAAGCGAAGCAACAGCGTGGTGCACGGCCAGAGTACGCGCCGGTCGGTGCGGAGGGCCGCAGGAAACCGACGAGGCCCC